>CAIXGY010000239.1 GCA_903919035.1 uncultured Planctomycetaceae bacterium
CGCCGGGCCCGTCGGCGAGCCGGATCGGCCCGTCAAGGCCACGGAACTCGGCTACGGCGCCTACCGCGACAAGCCCGATGCCTGGGCCAAGATCTGGACGTACCGCCGGATTCGCGGCCGGGGGCCGCCCGCCACCGGCGACATCTGCCTGCAGAACTGGGGCTATTCCGCCAAGGATCATGAGGGCGGCAACGACTATCCGTTCGCCTACCTCTTCAAGTCACGGGCCGACGCTGCGGCCGAGGCCGAGGACTGGCAGGGCGGCCTGAATATGGACGCGCTCGCCGCGGCCGAAGATCGGGCTTTCGCCTGGCATCAATGGTTTCGGGCGCACGCTCCCGACGGCATCGAGCCGGGGCGGATCGCGCTCTGCCCGAGCGTCCTCGGCACCGCGCACGGCCTCGCGAAACTTCCCTACATCCGCGACACGCGCCGATCGATCGGGCTCGATGGGTTCGTGCTGACCTTCGCCGATCTCACCGGCCCGGCGGCGCAGCGCACCGGCACCGTGTTTCCCGACCGCATCGCGCTGGGCGCCTACCCGGCGGACATCCACCCCATATCGGGATGTCCGCTACCGGCGTATCTCACCGCGGCCCACGACACGCTTCCCTTCTGCATACCCTTTCGCGCGTTGACCCACGAGAGACTTCAGAACCTGCTCGTGGCCGGCAAGACGATGGCGCAGTCGTTCCTGGCCAACTCGGCCACCCGCCTCCATCCGATCGAATGGTCCACCGGAACCGCAGCCGGCGTGGCCGCGGCCCACATGGCGATGACGGGTAAGACGTCGCGGCAGGCCTTCGAATCGATCGCCGACGTCCAAACCCTGATCCGAGAGCACACCCCCATCGACTGGACACTTCCGGGCACGCCGTGAGCGGGGCGTCGGGTTCGGCGGGAGGCAACCGAGTGCTTGCTTCGAGAACGACGACGGGCCTAGGCTGACAGCGATAGTTTATTCCGTGGGTGGCGGACGATGCGTTCAGATTCGACACAGCCCGAGACGTTTCGTGTCGTCATAACCCTGACGGTTTTGACAGCAGCGGCAGCGGCTTGGTTGGGCAACACGCTGGCCACGGCTGCAGCGCCCGAACTCCGCGGCACGTGGATCACGACCACGGGCAACGACGATTGGACGGCCGCGAACATCGGCACCACGATGTCGTCGCTCAAGCGGGTGGGGCTCAACACGGTCTACGTCGAGGCGTGGAAGAACGGCTCCACCAACTTCAATTCTCCGACGCTGCAGGCGTTCACCGGGGTCTCGTCCCTCAACCCGAGCCTCGGCGGGCAGATCCTGCTCGACGACTCGCGAAAGGCGGCCGCCGCGGCGGGCCTCGTGCACGGTGCCTGGTTCGAATACGGCACCATGGCCCAGTTTCTGGGCAACACCGGCACCGCCACGAGCGGGTTCAACACGCTGGGCCGCAAGCTCCGCGACGCCACGTGGACGCTCACCAGCGGCACGAGCACGGTGTCGGGCACCGGCTGGCTCCTCCGCGACCAGAGCGGCAACTACACAACCGCGAGCAACGGATTTCTGTGGATGAACCCCCTCGTGCCCGAGGTGCGAAACCTGATCAAGGGGATCGTCATCGACGCGGTCAACCAGTTCGACCTGCAGATCGTGCAGTTCGACGACCACCTCGCCTGGCCCGTGGCCTATGGCTGGGATTCCTACACGCTCACGACGTATCGGCACGAGACGGGGCGGGGCACGCCGTCCACCACCAGTGACGCCAACTTTATGGCCTGGCGGCAGGGCAAGACGCAAGCCTTTTTCACCGAGCTTTCCGACGCGGTCAAGGCCGCGAAGCCATCGGTGATCGTCTCCCTCGCCCCCTCGCCGATCACCACCTCCTCGGCGAGTTTCTGTGCCAACTGGTCGCAGTGGATGACCAAGTCCGACGAAGTGCTGCCCCAGGTGTACCGCTCCACGATCGCCGCCTTCAACACCGACTGGCCGGCACAGATCACGGCGTCGGGCACCAACGTCGGCGAACTCGGCGCTGGCCTGCGACTCCTGGGCACGGGTTCCTCGACGCCGTGGAACGACCTGCAGCAGCAGATCGCCCGCACGCGAACCGACGGCGCCCTCGGCCACTCGATCTGGTACAGCAACGGCATCTCCAACTCGGGGACCAACCCCGCCGACAACTACAACTCGCAACTCACTGCCTATTACGACGTCGCGACGAACGGCATCGCTGCCAATCCCCACTTTCAGTCGGTCCGCTGGTCGGGCACGGGCGGCAACGGCGGCAACGGCACCTGGAGCCAACTCGCCTCCCAGTGGAAGGATCGCTCCACGATCTGGGTGTCGAGCGGCACGGGCATCTTCGACGGCGTGGGAGGCACGGTGACGGTGTCGGGGAGCGTGATGGCGGAGAAGGGGCTCGACTTCCGCACCACCGGCTACACCGTGACCGGCGGCACGCTCGCCTTCCGGGGCGTGGCTCGCGTCGACAACATGGTGAGCGTGGCGGCGGGGGCGACCACGACGTTTTCCACCCTGCTCACCGGCTCGACGGGGCTCGTGAAGTCGGGCGCCGGCACGCTCGTGATCGCGGGCACGGCCACGGGTCTCAACGGCGGGTTCCAGATCGACGCGGGCACGCTGGCCATCGGCAACGGCGGCACGACCGGCGTCGTCAACGGCACCAGTGCGATCACCGTGGCGGCCGGCGGCACGCTGGCCTTCAACCGCTCAAATGCCGCCACCCATTCCGGGGCGATCGGCGGGGCGGGCGGCGTCGTCAAGCAGGGCACCGGTGCCGTCACATTCGCCGGCGTCAACACCTACACCGGCCCCACGATGGTGGCGGCCGGCACGATCGTCCTGGGAACGACCGGTGCGATCGCCTCGTCGCCGCTCGTGAAGGTGGAGGCGGGAGCCACGTTCGACGTCTCGGCGCGGGCCGGCGGCTACGCGGTGCCCACGGGCCAGACGCTCGCCGGCAGCGGGACGGTGGCCGGCGCCATCGCCGTCGGCACGGGTGCCACGCTCTCGCCCGGCGCGAGCCCCGGCACGCTCACGATCACGGGCAGCGCCACGCTCGGCTCCGGTGGCAACTACAACTGGCAGGTCTACAACGCCGCGGGCACAGCCGGCAGCGCGACCGGTTGGGATCTTCTGAGCGTGGGCGGCGTGCTGAACATCGCGGCGACTTCGGCCGACCGGTTCAATCTCAACCTCTGGAGTCTCTCGGGCGTCGGGCCGGACGTGAACGGCAACGCGCTCAACTTCAGTTCCGCGACCAGCGGCACGTGGCGGTTCGCGAGTGCGGCCGGCGGGATCACGGGCTTCGCAGCAAACAAATTCGCGATCAACGTCTCGGCCACCAACGGCACGGGCGGCTTCACGAACTCGCTGTCCGGCGGCACGTTCAGCCTCGTGCAGTCGGGGAACGACCTGAATCTCGTGTTCACGCCAGGCCTGAATCCCAATCCCACCACGCTCACGTGGTACGGCGACGGCGTGAACCCGGGC
>CAIXGY010000240.1 GCA_903919035.1 uncultured Planctomycetaceae bacterium
CGCCTCACGCGGCTGACCCCCGCGTGAACCGGAACGACTGGGAACGAGCACGCCCCGGGCCGCAAGGCCCGGGGCGTGCGGCTTTCTATATGTCACGCCGGAATGCCATCCTGGCCATTCCGGCTTCAGCTCGCCGCGGCCACAGCCGAGGTGTGGCCGGGCGAGCGCGCCCGCCATCGTGGCGGGCATGTCACCCGAGCCGCTCGCGGGCGCTCGTGATCTCACGCCGGGCAGGGCATCGCACGATGCTCTGCCCGGTGGTGTTTCCAGAGACGGATATCGGGGTCGTCACCCGGATGGCATGGCCAAGGCTATCCTTTGACAACCTCTCGAACCATGTCTCGCAGGTCTCCCTTGACGGTTTCCCAGTCAAGCGGAGCCAGCATCAGCGGCATCGGCTCTGCCTCCGCATCGTCGAAGAAACACAGGCCAGCAAGCAAGCGGCTCATGTCGGTCACGCCAAACCGTCTTCCATAGCATTCAAGCATGCGGGCGAGTGGCATCTGGTGGCTCAGGGCGTGGACGTCGATAAAGTCTTTCTTTGTTCCCCGTTGAGCGACGGCCAGAAGTTTCATGGCGGCAAGATCCGCACAGGAGGCCAGCCGGCAGCCGAACTCCGGCCATTCCACCAGCGATTCCAGCAGCGGCGGCCGGAACTCGAGAAAGCTCACCTTCACTCCGCCGATCTGCCCATGCACCGTCTGCTCGGCCAGCGCCGTGGGCTCGAGCACGATGCCGTGGACCGCGAGAGATTCGGACAGATTGACAGGCTGGCCCGGGAACCGGGGGGCGAACCAGTCGAAATCGACGGACCGGCGATGACCGAGATGGAGTGCCACGGCCGTTCCGCCAACAAGGTGAAAGCCCAGGCTCGTGGCGACCCGCGCAAGCATCCGCAGGCAGGTGACTTGCTCTTCGGGCAGCACCTCGGCATGAATCACGATGCGGCTCTGCCTTCCCAGATCCGTCGTTCCGGAGTCGCGAGCCAGACATTCACGCTCGCAGTCGGCAAGCCGATCACGGTCTCCCAGAACCTGATTTGGGGTCCGGAAAGCTGGCGGCCCTCATGCCTCACGATCCAGTCACGCAGGGCATCGTCGCCGTAGCGTGACCGAGCCCACCGGATCGATTTCAACGTGCCGGCCGAGAGAATCCGACCGATCACGAAGTCGCGATCCGTCTCTGCATCAAGACCACGTGGATCGACATCCCAGAAAAGCGCCGCAAGGAACTGCGGCAGCGTGGAAGATGACTCGGTTTCCATGCCCCTATCGTACCCTGGGGGACATGAGAATGACCCGGGCCATGGAGGGTAGATCCGCCGCTGGCACTTCGGCACGCGTTTGCCGAGCCGAACGGATCACTGACCCCCTCCCCAAATCCTGACCCAGGTCTTGTGAGAGAATCTCCGTGCCCCTGGTGATGCTGGAAAGGGTCCTCGGATGAAGAAAGGAGAAGGGATAGCCCGGCCGATGGGACGTCCGCAAGGGGCTCCCCGGCTGATGAGCGGCTCGTGAGCCGCGTGTTTCATGTTTTCGTCTCCCGGCCCCAAAAGCACTCTCCAGAATGGCCGGCTACCCGCCCCCGGAGTGGCGAGTTTCTCGCCTCGGCGCAGACCGTCTCCCGAGTCACCGTCCAGGGCCTTGATGCCTCACGTCCGGCATCGCTCAGAGCTTGTGGATGTCGATCGCGGGCAGCTCGTCGGGCGACGGGCGACCGCGTTGTATCGGGCTCATCCCAGCGGCCCGTGTTGGCGACGACCACCTCGAGCAAGCCGTCGATCACCTTGGTCGTCACCACGACTTTCAGCGGCATCCGGCTCGTCTGGCCCCCGTAGTGCAGCGCGTTTTCCAGCAGCGGCTGGATCAGCATCGGTGGCACGAGCACGGCATGGGCCGCCCGGTCGCAGGCGACGCGGCAGATGAGATTCTCGCCAAACAAGATGGTGTCCGAGCAGCGGGTCCGCACCTATCAGGTGTGCCGCATGGTGCGCGAGGAGCGCTCCCGTGAGGAGTGCTACAAGGTCTGCACCATGGTCCGCGAGAAGTGCGTGAAGCAGGTGCCGGTGTGCGTCACCCGGCCCGTGCACGACACCAAGACGATCGACGTCTGCCGCCTCGTGCCGAAGAAGGTCGCCTACACGGTGACCCGCTGCGTGCCGAAGGTGGTGTGGCGTGAGGTCGCCTGCGACCGGACTGCTCGGCCGATCCCGCCTGTGCCGCCGAGCCGGCCTGCGGCTGCGAC
>CAIXGY010000241.1 GCA_903919035.1 uncultured Planctomycetaceae bacterium
CTCCCTCACGGCCAGCGTCGCAGGCATTGATCACGCCGACCACGTCGTCGCGGCCGAGTAGCTCAACGAGCAGCGCCAGCCGGGTGCCCTGCTTGTCTGCGGGCTTGAGCTCCAACTGCTCGGGGAGAAGCGGCAGATCCTCCAGTGCCCACGTGGATGGCAGCACGGTTTGGAGGAGATGCCCGGCGGCGGGGGCGATCAGCATCGTGGGCGATTCGAAATGGTCGCCACGCTTGGTGAAGCCACCGAGGGCCTTGGCGATATCAGCGGCGACGGAAGGTTTTTCAGCGATCACAAGCTGCTTGCTCATCAGACGATCTCCTCGGTCGTTGCTCTGGTCACGACGGCACCAACAGCGGCGGCGTCTTTTTTCAGAACTAGATCGACGAGCCGAGGTCGTCAAGCGAACGACCACACAGATTTTTCAGTTGTGACCGCCAAACAGAGCGGCATGACTCTCGCGCATTATGCGAGAGCGCACGTATGCGTGTGCGTGAGCGCGGGCGTGTGCTCACATGCATGCATGTGCGCTCGCGTGCGTGCGTACGCTCACTCACGTGAGCGCGCGCGAATGGGCGAATGGTGTTGAGGTTCGTCGTCTCGAGCATCCCGAGCCACGCCCCGAACCGATCCACGACGAGCTCCTCACTCGCATCGACATGCCTCCCAGCCCCGCGGCTGAAACGAGTCGAGCAGCCGCTTCGCCTCCACCTCCACGTCGAGCACGCAGGCCGCGGGCGAGCTGCTGCAAGAACACGATTGTTGATTCGGTGGGCCGGAGCATCACCATGCGGTCGACCAGCGGGATGTCGACGCCCTCGTTGAAGAGGTCGACCACGCAGAGGGCCGAGAGGGTGCCAGCGTGAAAGGCGGCCAGCGAAGCCATGCGCGGGTCGGAGACGGGGCCGGCCGCATCCGAAAACACGCCCGCCGCGGCCACGCCCCGCTTCCGAAGCCAACCCCGGGCAAACACGGCATGCCGCCGCGGAAAATTGGGGACGGGAGCGGATTTCCAACAGCACCAGGGGTTACGCCGCTCTCGGATTGCGGAAATCCGCCCCCGTCCCTGATTTCCGCCCAGAGGCGTTCCACGCGCGGAGCGTTTTCGAGGGCCGCTTCGAGCACGGCCGGATCGAAACGGCCGTTTCACCAAGGGATCTGAAGGATAGGACGGTCAACGGTACTTCAGCAAGCGATCGCTGTTGTGCGAATCGAATCAGCGGCCGCCATGCCGCCAGCGCGGTGGCCTGCGTCGGAAACCTCTGACAGAGTTCGGTGAGTAATTCGGGCGTCCGGGCCTCACGCAGCCAGAAGTTGACACGTTCATCGTGAGCCGCGTCTGCATGCTCCCGATAATGAATCGTGACGAGCAGTTCGATCACGGGCCAGTCTCTGCTCCGCTGCGTCTTCTTCGCATGCACGAGATCCCGGATACACAACAGGTGATACCCGACGCCGTCGCGATCCACGAACGTCGTACGCCGTTCCCACAACGATTCGTATTCCGGCATCGCCCGCAGGCGGGTCATCAGGTCAACCCGCAGGCCTTCCACGCCCGCAGCACGGCACCGAAAGTGAACCGCATGTCCGCGTGGCCTCCCATGGCGATGGACTCGACCAGCGCCCGCTCGCTGCGGGCGAATCTCTCGAGCGGTGGAAGGCTCAGCCAGTCCTTCCATTCGTCAGGCAGTTCGTCGAAGGTCGTGAGCTTTTTCTCGCATCGGCGGAAAGTATCCGCCACACATGCCCTCAGACGCCAGTTCATAGCCGCCCAATCGACTGCGAGGCACCACCTGGAGACGCACGCGCGAAGAGCCTCGAACCTGTCGCCCGTAGTGACTGCGTCAGGCCCGGAGGGCCGGGTGGACACCAGCGGGCGGAGGCCCGCCAAGCGAAGACGGGCACGACGCCCGTCGCGAACGTCCGAGCGAGACGGCACGGGCATCCCCCACGCCGGGACAGGCGCGGTGACGCACGTGGATCACCCGCGAGCCGCATGAGCCGCATGAGCGGCAAGCGCCGCAGCGTCCCGAATCGTCAGGCCACCCGGGCGATCACGCACTTGAGATACTCGCCTTCGAGGCAGCTCACGTTCACCGGATGATCCGCGCCGGCCCCGCGGCACTCGAGCACCTGGATCGACCGCCGTGACCGCTGGGCCACGCCGGCGAGCATCTCGAGGAAGTCGTCCCGCGACACGGAGCCCGAGCAGGAGCACGTCACGAGGATGCCGCCCGGCTCGAGCAGGCCCACGGCCACGCGGTTCACCCGGTGATACGCCCGCAGGGCATCGTCGACGCTCGCCCGGCTGCGGGCGAATTTCGGCGGATCGAGCACCACCATCCCGAACCGCTCGCCGGCCGCGGCCAGGGCGTCGAGCTTCTCGAAGGCGTCGGCCGTCTCGACCGCCACGTTCGCGGCACCGTTGAGTTCGGCGTTGGCCTTCGCCAGCGCCGTCGCCTTGGCGCTGGAATCCACGGCCAGCACGCTCCGCGCACCGCCCGCCGTGGCGCAGGCCACCGCGAAGCCGCCGGAGTAGCAGAAGGCGTCGAGCACGCGGCGGCCGCGGGCATGGCGGGCGGCCGCGAGGCGATTGTCTCGCTGGTCGAGATACCAGCCGGTCTTCTGCCCCTCGGCGAGGTCGACGCCGAAGCGCAGGCCGTGCTCCGCGACGAACACGGGGCCGCCGGGGGCCACGCCGCGGATCACCCGATCCGGAAGATGCAAACCCTCGAGCTTGGCGAGCCCGCGTTCCGCGCCCCGTAGCAGGATGCCCCGCGGCCGCACCAGCTCGTCGAGCCCCGCAGCGATGGCGTCCAGCCGCGGCACGAGCGCGGCGGCCGTCACCTGCACGGCGAGATACTCGCCGTAGCGGTCGACGATGAGACCGGACAGATCGTCGCCCTCGCTGTTGACCACCCGCGCCGCCGCGGCGCGGTCGTCCAGGCCGAGGTGGCCGCGGAGCGCCACCGCCGCCGCGAGTCGGCCGCGAAAGAACTCGTCGTCGAGCCGGGTGGCGGCGTCGAACGCATACAGCCGCACGCGGATCCGGCTGGCCGGGTTCCACAGGCCGCGGCCCACGAAGTGGCCGTCGTGCGTGGCGAGATCGACGACGGCCCCGACGTCGGCCGTGCCGTTGAGCCGTTCGATCGCCGAGTCGAGGACCCACGGATGCCGGCCGAAAAACGGCCTGGCCCGCTTGGGCTTGAGGATCGCCGTGGCCGTCGGGAGCCCGGCCTCGGCGCTCGGGGCGTCAGGCATGCACGACCTGCTTCGCCGGCCCGGGCCGCACGTGCGGTTCGGGGAGGGCGTCGCTGCCCGGCTCCACCTTCAACTGCCGCCGCTCCTCGCGGGCGAGCCGGCGTTTCTCGTTCCGCAGCACGGCCCAGCCGAACAGCGAGCCCAGCGGTCCCGAGAGCAGGGCGGGCATGAACACGAGGTTGCCCACCAGGGCGATCGTGAGCATCGAGAGCATCATGTAGCCGAACCGCTGCGTCGGCCCGAACGGCGACAGCGAGAACACGGACAGGCCGATGCCGATCACGCCCCAACTCTGGTACATGGCCCGGGCACAGCCCTTGTAGGCGAGCATCGTCGCCTCGCGCCGGTCGAGGCCGTCGACGATGCCGCGGCGGAACCAGAGCATGAAGTGGACCACGTCGTCGACGGTCACGCCCAGCGCCACGCTGGGAGCCATGACGGTGCCGATGTCGACGAGCAGCATCGCCGGATCGAGCGACCGGAAGAGGTCGTGGCCCCAGCCCATGCCGCCGAACACCATCACGGCCGGGAAGGCCGCCGGGAGGAGGAGCACGAGCCCCGCCGAGGCGGCCCTGCAGAGCAGGATCATCACGACCACGATGATCGCGAAGTCGCTGATGAAGCCCACCTTGAGACCGTCGAGCAACTGGTGCTGCGCCTTGTAGACCAGCGGCACGAGACCGGTGTATTCCACCGTCACGCCCTGCACGCCTTCGCCCGTGAGCCGCGCCAGGATCGGGTCGATCCGCTTCTGAAGATCCTGCTTGAACAGCGCGTAGTCGACCTCCTTGACCGCGCTCACGCGGGCGCCGATCCGCCAGAGTTCCTCGGTGCGGTCGTGCCCGTCGGCACCGGTCACGGTGGCCTCGCGGAGGTAATCACCCGCGAGAAACTCGTCGCGGTGGGCCGTGAGTCGCCGGTTGAGCACGCTGCGGCGGGTGCGGGCGTTGAGCCCGAGCGTGCGGCCCGCGGCGCCACCCAGTCCGCCGCCGGATTCCCCGACGTCGAGGCTGCGGCCGAAGGTCACCGTCGACAGCGAACTGCCGACCTCGTCGAGGGTGCCGATCTCCCGCTGGATCTCGCCGACCAGTTCCATCCGTTCGAGGAAGTTGAGGTCACAGGCGGCCTCGTCGATGCGGACGAGAATCTCCATCGGCACCAGCGGCCCGAGATGCTTCTCGAGCCACTTGTAGTCGGTGCGGATGCGGGCGTTCGGAGCGAAGAGCCGCATGAGCTGCACGCTGCTCTCGACCTTGGTCATGCCCCAGCCGACGAGGGCCATCACCACGAGGCAGGCGACGGCGCTGAAGGCATGGTGCCGGGTGATCCACTGGCCGAACCGCCACCACGGGCTCTCCTCGATCGGCCGCCAGCTCTTGTCGTCACCCTCCCCGGCGACGACGCCCACCTTGAGCTTCGGGGGGAAGAGTTCGAGGCCGGCGGGGATGAGCGTGACGAGGATGATGAAACTGCAGACCACCCCGACCGCGGAGAAGATGCCGAACATCTTGATCGGGACGAGTTCGCTCACCGCGAGCGTCGCCAGGCCGACCGCCGTCGTGCCGGTGGCGAGCGTGAGCGGCACCAGCGCGTGGTGGACGGCCCGACCGGCGGCCCCCTCCTGCACGCCCGTCTCGGCGATCTGGTCGCGGTAGTAGTTGGCGAGATGGATGGCGCCGCTCGTCGCGGCCACATAGACGAGCGACGGCATGGTCAGCAGGATCGCGTCGACGGGATAGCCCGAGTACCAGACCACCGCCAGGCTCGCGAACATGCTGTACACGCCGGAGGCGAGCACGAGCGCGACGAGCATTGGACTCCGCAGGCTCCACCAGCTCACGATGCCGCCGACCACGAGCGACAGGGCGAACAGGATCGTCACGCTCTGCTGTCCTGCATTGTCGATCGAGACGTTGTCCACCGGCGGCCCGCCCATGTGGACGGCCGACTCGGGGATGCCGCACTCCCGGACGGCCACGTCCTTGACCGTGCCGATGGCACCGTGGAGGTTGGCCCGAGCCGTGTCGGAAAGGGTGAGGACGAGGCAGGTCTGCCGTTTGTCGAGGTCGTCCCCCGCGGATCCCGGCTCGACGCCCGCGGGAGGCGGGCCGATCAGGGCCCCGGTCAGCCGGGCCACCGCCTCGTCCCGGTCGAGGCCCAGCGGCTCGGCCATCATCTGCCCCACGGCCCGGGGCCCGGTCTGAGCGGTCTTGAAGTAGAGGGGCCGCTCGATCCGGGCCGCCTCCTCGGGGGGCGGCAGGAGCTTCCGGGCCATGATTTCCAGGCGGGGGTCGGCCATCGTGCAGCCGTCCCAGCTCACGAGGATGAACTCCTCGCCCTGGAAATAATCCCGGAAAAACTTGTAGGTCGCCGTTTCCGGGTATTCCGGAGGCAGCCAGCCCTTCACGTCGTTGCGGTTGTTGCTCCGGGCCTTGATCGCCCCCACGACGACCAACGGCAGCAAAAACACGAGACCCGCCAGGATCCCGACGCTGAACCGCTGGTAGAAGGTGGATCCGTGATTGGCCATCATGGCGATCCGGGGACCGGTGCGGGGGCGAGGGGCGCCCGTCACCAGCGACCAACCCTACAGGTGTTTCCCCGGCCAGTCCATATCGCCGGACGCCTAGAAAACGGCGTTCCAGAACCAAACGCTTGCCCTAAGTGGCTTTCTCGGAAGACTTTCCGCGACAGGTATTCCCGGGCGGCCCAGCCTTCGGGCCAGCCGGGCCAACCCCGTCAGCACCGCCCCGATCCCGGGTCCGGAGCCAGTTCCCCGGCCGTGAAACCCGTCTCCCGGTGCGATCCATCGCAAAACGGCCGGTTTTTTGACTGGCCGCAGCGGCAGAGGGCGATCAACCGCTTGTGGGCCGGGAGCGGGAACTCCCGGCCGTGGTGGTCGGTGACCCGCACGGTCACCCCTGGGCCACCCTCGGCGGCGGGCACCTCGATCACCAGTGGCCCGTGTTCACGGCAGCGGATCGTCAGGCCGGGGGGCAGGCCGCCCGGCCCCCGGTCGTCGGCGGTCTCGGATGCCATCATGGCTGCGGCGCGAACGCCCCGTTCACGAGGGCCGTCAGGGCGATGCCGGCCAGGAGCGCCACGACGAACGCCACCCACACGAACCACCCGGGGCGGCGGTGGGGGGAAGCCGCCGTTCCAGCGTCCTCCCTGGCCTCGGCGATTTCTTCGTCGATCCGCCGCCGCTCCAGGCGGCGCCACTCTTCGCGCACCTTGGCGTCTTCGGCACGGGCGGCGGCATCGCTGGGATCGGCATCGGCCATGGGCATCAATGTGGCGTCGGAGGCGTGCTGCCGTCAAAGCGCGCCGGTGACGCCGGGCCACGCAGCACCCACCACCACAGGGTGGCGGCGAGCCCCAGGAGCACGAGCGACACCAGCTGGGAGATCGAAAGCGGAGTGCCGAGCGCCGGCTGCTCGTCGACCCGGATGATCTCCAGGAGGATCCGCGAGATCGGATGGAGCGTGAGCACCAGTGCGAACACCGCCCCCTCCCGGCGGACCATCGGCGTGACCGCGCAGGCGAGCCAGGCCAGCATGCCGGCATCGATGGCCGCGTAGAGTTGCGCCGGATGCACCGGCAGGCTGCGACCGTCCGGGGCGGGAAAGGCCCAGGCCGGGGGCGAGCCCTCGGGAAACGACACGGCCCACGGCAGGCCGGTCGGGCCGCCATAGCAGCAGCCGTTCAGAAAACAGCCGACCCGGCCGATCGCCAGGCCCACCAACAATCCCGGCGCGACCACGTCGGCCAGCCGCAGGAGCGGCAGACCGTGCCGCCGGGCATACCACCACGCCGCGAGGCCGGCCGTCGGCAGGGCCCCGAACACGACCAGCCCGCCGTTCTGGATCGCCAGCACCCGCGCGAGCGACGCCACGAGCGGCGCGCCGGGCTGGAAGAATTCGGCATGGTATTCGATCACGAAAAACAGGCGGGCGCCCACGAGCCCGGCCACGAACACCCATCCCGCGAGGCCGACGATGTGGTCGGGCTCGAATCCTGCGGCCCGCCCGCGGCGGATCGAGAGGAGCGTGCCGGCCAGGACGGCCGCCAACAGCATCACACCGTAGCCGCGGATCGGCAGGCTCGTGAACCACAGCGGAACATGAACCAGCGTCGACCACATCAGGCGGAACTCCCCCGCCCGGCGAGCACGCGGTTGTCGATGAGCCGAGTCGCGCCCACGCGGCCGGCGACGAGCGCCACGGCCTCCCGGCCCACGACCGGCGACCCGAGCGTCTCGGAGTCGACGATGCTCGCATAGTCGACGGCCACGCCCCGGGCCACGAGCGCCGCCCGCATTGCCCGTTCGATCACCGCCACTTCCGCCCCCCGCTCCCAGGCCGCGGTGGCTGCCTCGAGGCTCTCGAAGAGCGCGACCGCACGGAACCTCTCGTCGGGGTCGAGGTAGGCGTTGCGCGAACTCATGGCGAGGCCGTCGGGCTCGCGCACAGTCGGGCAGACCACGATCTCGATCGGCAGCCCGAGGTCGCGGACCATCCGCCTGACGACCAGCGTCTGCTGCCAATCCTTGGCGCCGAAGTAGGCGACGTCGGCCGGCACGGCCTGAAACAGCCGGCAGACCACCGTGGCCACGCCGGTGAAGTGACCGGGCCGGGCACGGCCCTCGAAAGGGGTTGCGGGGCCGTCGACGACCACACGGGTCGCGGCGCCAGGCGGATAGATGTCGTCGGCCAGCGGAGCGTGGATCCACCGCACGCCGAGCCGGCCGACGAGCGCGGCATCGGCCTCGAGCGACCGCGGGTACCGCGCGTAATCCTCACCCGGGCCGAATTGCGTCGGGTTGACGAACACCGACACGACCACGTCGTCGCACTCGGCCGCAGCCCGCTCGACGAGGCTACAGTGCCCGGCGTGCAGGGCGCCCATCGTGGGCACGAAGCCGATCCGGCGGCCCGCCGTCCGGTTCGCGATCACCTCGGCCCGCATCGTCGCCGGGTCGCGGACGATCCGCGGAGCATCCGCCATCAGAGCATCGCCTCGACGGCGGCGGCTGCTTCTGCCGTGGCCCGATCGAGATCGCGGGCGTCCACCGTCACGAGAGCCCGGGGCGTGCGCTGGGAACGGGAGCGGAGTCGGCGGACGAGCCGCTCCTGCACGGCGAGCGCCGCCGGAACGGCTGCGGCCGCAGACTGGCAGGCCACGGCGTTTCTGCGGCCACCGGCGCAGTCGCCCAGTCGCGACTCGATCACGTCGGCTTCGGCCACGAGCAAGATGACGACGTTGGGCACGATCGTGTTGGCGGCCAACTCCGCGACGTCCGCCTCAAACGCCGCCAGGCTCGCGGCGTCGAGGTGCCGCGTCGCGGCGACGGGCAGGCCGTCGAGCCAGAAATCGGCGACGGTGGGATGATCGGTATCGTGCCACCGCGCCGTCTCGAGCGGTTCTGCCCAGGCCTGCGCGGTGGCCCGCCAGGCGGCCGGATCGGCATCGTCGGGCGCGGGTGCGGGTGCGGTCAGCAACCGCGAGAGCGTGGCCTCGGCGATGGTGGCGGCCACGTGGTCGGCACCAGTGCCGGCCGCGCCGACGACGGCCACGAGCGGATGAGGCACCGAAATGTTGTCGAGCAGGTCGCGGAGCGTGCAGCCGCAGCCGGGGTGCGGCAGGGTCGGCGCGATTTCCACGCACGGTTCGAGCACGAAGCGCCGCGTGGTCATCCGGGGATGCGGCAGCGTGAGTTCCGGACTGTCCATCACGACGTCGTCGTAGATCAACAGGTCGAGATCGATCGTCCGCGGACCCCAGCGCTGGGTTCGTTCCCGCAGGAGGGTGTTCTCGACCGCGCTCAGGGCATCGAGGAGCTGGCGTGGTGCGAGGTCGGTCTCGATGAGACAGGCCCCGTTGAGATAGGCCTGCTGCCCCGCCGTCCCGCCGACGGGCTGGGTCTCGCGGTAGCGGCTCACCGCCTCGAGCGACACGCCCGGCATGAAGCGCAGCAACTCGACCGCCCGGTCGAGTTGTTCACGCCGAGCCCCCAGATTCGAGCCGCATGCGACCAGGCATCGTGCCATGGCGTTTTCCACCGGGTGGAATCGCTTCCCACCTGGATTCTACCGCGGCACCACCCGCTCCGGGCAAGCCGCCCGCTCAGGACCGCAGCGCGGCCCCGCGGGCGGCTTGAAGACGGGGGGGACATCCAGGCCACGACCAAGGTCGTCGACAGTCGATCCCTCAAGTCGTCGCCCCCCGACAGCAAGCCATCTGTTCGGAACATCGACCGCCTCATCCACGGCGGCCGCACGTCGGCGGGATCGCAAAGCGATCACCGACGACGCTTCAGCGTGTCGACATTGCGGCATTCTGGGAAGCGCGCCCGGGTTGTCAAGGCGACACGACCCGCGCCGCACCTTTCGCGCCGACAGCAGCGTCCGGTGCCATGGATTTCGCCCCTTGCGACCGCGCGGGAGCACCACCGACAACCGTGCAAGCATTGTCGGAAGTCCGTAGGATGGCACACACCGGCGCCCGGAAACGCGGCGCGGGGGCGGTGAGCGAACCGATGCCGACGAATTCTGACGCACCGCACGACGATGCCGAGCCGGACGCCGATCCCGACGTCATCGCGTTCGACCGCGATGACGAGGCTGTCGCCGGTATCGGCGACGGCGATGCGGGTGCGTGCACCGCGAGCGAGCCGGGATACTGGGCGATTTCGCGGGCGCCGCTCACGAGTCTCGTGTTCGCCTTGCCGCTCGTCGTTGCCTACGAGGGTGGCGTGCTGCTGCTGGGCCGCGGCACCCCCCGGAACGGTGCCGACGTGTGGCTGCGTCAATGTCTCGACCACCTCGGATTCGGCTCGTATTTCCTGCTGCCAACGCTCACGATCCTCGGCCTTCTCGCCTGGCATCACATCGAGCACGACCGCTGGCGGGTGCGGCCCGGAGTGCTCGTCGCAATGGCCCTGGAATGCTGGATCTGGGCCGCGGCGCTCGTGGGCCTGGCCCGCCTGCAGGCCCGGTGGTGGCCGGATGTTCTGCCCTTGGCCCTCGCGCCGGGCCGCGACGGTGTGGTGGCCCGCGTGATCGGGTTTTGCGGGGCCGGACTCTACGAGGAGGTGCTGTTTCGCCTCCTGCTCCTGCCGACCGTGGTCTTCTGCCTGACGAGGCTCGGCGCCTCGACGGTCGCGGCCGCGGTGTGGGGCATTCTCGTCACGAGCTGCCTGTTCAGCCTCGCACATTACGTCGGCCCCCTCGGCGACGCATTCGACCTCTACGGTTTCGTGTTTCGGATGCTGGCCGGCGCGTTCTTCGCCGTGTTGTTCATGGCGCGCGGCTTCGGCATCGCGGCCGGCTCCCACGCGGCCTACGATCTGCTCGTCGGCCTGCGGTGAGCAGCATTGGTGGTCGTCGCACGCCGCCCGTATACTAGGGTCTCTCGTGGCGGAGATGTGGAGGCTTCCTCGTGCTGACGGTTCGTCCCCGGGCCTCGGAGCTCGTCTTCCAGCTCTATGGCCGTGTGCTCCATCCCGAGTTGTTCGAGATCTGTGCGACGCGCACGATCGACCGCGGTGGCTACTCCGCGAGCATCGCCATCACGGGCTTCGGCCACATAGTCACCTGGCGGCGTGAGGGCCTGACGCTGACCGAAGTGGCCACGGCGGCCACGGAGCCCCTGCCGCTGAAGCGGCGTCTTCTTTCGCACCGCATCGGTGGCGAACGAAGCGACCGGCTCGAATGCCGGGGCGGGGCCCGCTACCACACGTGCTTTCAGCTCGAGCGAACCGACGCGGACGTGTTCTGGACGCTCCAGCAGGAACTTGCGGTGGCCGGCTCGAGGCGGGGGCTATTGCACCGCTTCGAGTCGCCGGGCCGCATGGCGCTCGGCGCCCTGAGTTGGATCGACGTGGAAACCCGGCCCCGCAGCCTGCTCGTGCAGGCCTTCCATACGTTTCCCGACGATCTGGCGATCGTGAAGAGCCAGTCGCTCTTCGAGGTGCCCTGACGCCCGCCGGAGCCCCACCATGCCCCCCTCGAAAACCTCCGCGAAGCCGGCTGTTCCGCCCGTGGCCGCCCGGAAAAGCCGCGTGCTGATCGCCGACGACAACGAGCCGAATCGCGAGTTGCTGGAGGCCTACCTCGCCGACATCGACTGCGAGATCGCCACGGCCGTCGACGGCCGCGACACGCTCGACAAGGCGGCCACCTTCGGGCCCGACGTGATCCTGCTCGACGTGATGATGCCGAAGCTTTCGGGCTTCGAGGTTTGCCAGACGCTCAAGACGGATCCGGCGACGAGTTCGATCATGATCCTCATGGTCACGGCGTTGGGCGAGCTTGGCGACATCGAGCGGGCGGTGGAGGCCGGCACCGACGACTTTCTCTCCAAGCCCGTGAATCGTGTCGAACTCGTGAAGCGGGTGGAGAACATGCTCAAACTCCGCCACGTCAGCGACGAATTGGAGCGGTTGCGCCGGTACATTCGCACGATGGACGACGATCAGCCGCCCAGGGCGTGAGGCTGGAAGCCGAACTGCGGCATCACCGGGCGATCCTGATCGCCAGGTGCGTAAGCCGGCGGAGGCCAGGATGGCGAAGCCGGCGCGAAAGCCAGCGCGGTTGCGCCGGTACATTCGCACGATGGACGACGATCAGCCACCCAGGGCGTGAGGTCCGGCGCGTGAGGTCCGGCGCGGAAACACCGGGCTGCGCGTCAGCCCCGCCGTAGGCCCACGTGCTCGAGCACACGGACCGTGGCAGGCGACTTGTTGAGGACGTAGAAGTGCACGCCCGGCACCCCCGCGGCGATCAGTTCCTCCACCTGTCGGGCCGCGTAGGTCACGCCCGCCTCGAACTGGGCCATCTCGTCGTCGCCCGCAGCTTCGAAGGCCCGGGTGAAGGTGTCGGGAAGCCGCGCCTTGCACAGGCTGGCGATCCGCCGAATCTGGGCGTAGTTGGTCACGGGCATCACGCCTGGCACGATCGGCGCGGTGATGCCGAGACGGCCGCAGGCATCGCGGAACCGAAGGAAGTCGGCGTTGTCGTAGAAGAGTTGCGTGACGACCACGTCCCCTCCGGCGGCGCACTTCCGTGCGAGGTTCTCGAGGTCGGCGGCGGGGCTCTCGGCCTCCTGGTGGGTCTCCGGGTAGCCGGCCACGAGAATCCCGAATTCTGGAAACTCGGCGCGGATCAAGGCCACGAGTTCGGCCGCATAGCGGAGGCCACCTGCCGTCTGCGTGAACGACGTTTCGCCCTTGGGCGGATCGCCACGGAGGGCGACGATGGCCGCCACGCCGCCGTCGCGGGCCTCGCGGAGATACGACCGCAGATCGTCCACGGAACTGCCCACGCAGGTCAGGTGGCTGGCCACGGCCACGTCGTGCCGCTGACGAACACCGGCGATCACGTCGATCGTCTTGGACCGCGTCGAGCCGCCGGCCCCGTATGTGCAGGTGACGAGTGCCGGTCGGTAGGCCATGAGTTCATCGACCGTCCGCCACATGGCCGCCTCGCTCTCGGGCGTCTTGGGCGGAAAGAGCTCGAACGACAGGCCGAAGCGGGGCGAAGCGTAGGCGTCCTTGATCGACACGGCGAAATCAACCCGGGGACACGAAGCCGATGCGGCACCTACGGCCGCAGACCAAGCAGCATCTTAGTTGCCGGGGCCACTCCGACCATCGCCCCTGGATGGTCGGGCGGCGGAAGCCCGGTTTGGCAGCGGCGGCTGGCGGGCCGCCGCACATCGGTTTAGGCTTCGAGGGCGTGATATCGCCTCTCACGAGCCGGAGTGGCGGAATGGCAGACGCGGCGGACTCAAAATCCGTTGCCCGTAAGGGCGTGTGGGTTCAAGTCCCACCTCCGGCATTGAAGAATCAACCGGAAAGAGCGGGCTTCGCGATCAGGCGGGCCCTCGTGGTCACCCCCTGAAGGGGCCGACTGTTAGGCGCACTGTTAGGCGCGACGGGTTTTTTGCCCTTTCACGTGCTCATTGTGCCGCGTTTCGCCTGCCGCTCCTTCGCCTCCGCGTGCCACCCCGGACCAGCGGCTACGGCAAGTCCCAGTTCGCGAAGGCCCTAGGCAACGAAACCGGCAGGCCAACGGTCGTCCTCGATGTCGGTACTCTGCTCGGCTCGCTCGTCGGCCAGAGTGAGTCCAACGTCCGGGCGGCCCTCAAGTTGGCCGACGCGATGGCCCCGTGCGTGTTGTTCTGCGACGAGATCGAGAAGGCGTTGGCCGGGGCTACGTCATCGGGCCAAACAGACTCCGGCGTAACGGCCCGCGTGTTTGGCTCGCTGCTCACGTGGCTGAATGACCACGAGAGCGACGTCTTCTTCGTCGGCACCTGCAACGATGCCTCGAAGTTGCCACCGGAGTTCGCCCGAGCCGAGAGATTCGACGGCGTGTTCTTCGTGAACTTGCCCGGGCGTGACCAGAAAGACGCGATCTGGGCCATCTACACGCGGCACTACGGACTCGACGCAAAGCAGGGCCGGCCGGACGACGCCAACTGGACCGGTGCCGAGATCAAGTCGTGCTGCAGGCTGGCGTCACTCTTGGACGTCCCGCTGATCCAAGCCGCGCAGAACGTCGTGCCTGTGGCCGTGACTGCGGGCGACAAGATCGAAGGGTTACGGCAGTGGGCATCCGGTCGGTGCCTGTCGGCGGATCGGGTGGGTGTGTATTCGCGGACGGAGGGAGTTAGAGGGAGAGCGCGGAGGGTGGTGCGAGCGGAATGAGGCTGGCGGGAAAACATCGAGGGGAGCAGGCCCGTGATGGCGACCTGCTCCCCTCGCGTTGAAGTCACGCTATTGGCAGAGCGTCAGGCCCGATTACGCCGCCGCCACATCGAGAACCCGCCGCAAGCTATTCCCGCAAGGGCCATGATGCAGGTGGAGGGTTCGGGGACGGCGACCGTACGCAACTGCAGGGCGTTGATCGTGGGTGCATCGTAGGGCGGCGCGTTCATCGTCACTCCGAGCAGAGTGATGGTCTGCGACGCCCCGGCCGCAGTGAACGTCCCGGTCGCATACTGTCCCAGTCCACCGGTGGTATTGGTCGTGTTGGCATCGAGCGTGGCATTGGGGCTTCCAAGCACAACGGTCTGGGATGGCTCGTACAGAATGTCGGTCACGCTCGACCACCATTGGACGAGGTACGAGGTTCCGGCAGTCAGGCCGCCGAGTTGGATGTCGAGTCGCGCACCGCCGTTGGTGTCTTCAAGGTACGAGGTGACTTTGGAACTCAGCAGGCTTTGGTAGTCGCCCGACAGGGTGGCGTAGGGTGCAGACCCGGAGGTGATGCCGCTGGCTGAGTACATGACCCCGGGGTACGGGTTGCTTCCTGTCGACGTGAGCGTGACGCTGCCCAACGTCGCCGTGGAGACCCCGTTGCTCACGTTGAATGGCTGAAACTGTACTCCGTTGACGGTCGTCGTACCGGTCAGGCCTGTGCCGAACTGGTAGCCATAAACGAGTGATCCCGAGGTGATCACGTCACTGTCGCCGGAAATGTTCTGGGCCGATCCCCACACCACGGTCGCAGCCGAGGCGGTCGTTCCCAGCCGAGTGGCGAGGATCGACAACGCGACGGCCCCGAGGGCAACAAGTCGCGAACGCATTCGAGTCAATTTCATTGGCGGCTATTCCGAGTAGAAATCGGAGCGGACATAGCGATTCACCGGCGCAGAAGAACCCTTTCCAGCCCCTGTCGAGGCACGAGGATTCTCTCACAAGACCTGGCTCAGGATTTGGGGAGGGGGTCACTTCCGCCGCCGCCACATCGAGAAGCCGCCGCAGGCGATTCCCGCGAGGGCCATGGCGTAGGTGGAGGGTTCGGGGACGATGCTGACGAAACTTGTCATCGGATTGAAGGTCGCGTATTGCCCTACCCCGAGGCCAGTAGCTACCACCGACGTAAAGTTGCCCGCGCTGCCGCCGGTGTTCGCGAATATCCGGACCACGTCCGTACCGTTGGCATACGGACCATTACTGAAGGCAAGATTCAGCACCCCTCCGTAGACCACGCTGCCGCTGCCACTGACGAGGTCGAACGTGCCCACGGTGTAGGCCGGACTCGTGATGTCGAAGGTGCTGCCTGCTGCCCCGGACATGTCGAGCGTCAGGCCACTGTCGACCGAAAGTGAGCCGATCGTCGGACCGGGAAGCAAATGTCCGAGCACGACGAGCGTCTTGCCCGATCCGGAGAGTGTGCCAGTGCCCAAGAGGTCGCCGGTGGCCGGCAGCGTGTACGTCGCGCTCGTGAGGAGGGCGAGATCGAATCGCGTCGTCCCGGTGAGCGACAGCCCGCCCGTGCCGATGCCCCCCGAGCCGCTCAGGCGGAGAACGCCCGCCTCCACGGAGGTAAGCCCGGTGTAGGTGTTCGCGGACTGGAGCGTCCCCCAGGCGTTGCCTCGCTTGATGAACGCCCCCGAGCCGCTGATCACACCGGAGTAGAAGAAGTCGCTGCGCCGGTTGAACACGAGCGTGCCGTCGTTGCGCAGGCTGCCCGTGCCGCCGAGCAGCACGCCGTTGCTGGTGCCGCTGCCGATCTGGAGCGTGCCGCCCGGCCCGAGGGTGATCGTGCCCACCGCTCCTTGTCGCAGCGTGCCGCCGACGATCACGACGCCGCTCCCGTTGATCGTCAGCGAGCCGGTGCCGCTGGAGTTGGTGCCGACCAGCAGATTCGCGCCGTCGCCGCTGCCGGTCACGAGCAGCGTGCCGCTCGA
The DNA here is from genome assembly GCA_903919035.1 of uncultured Planctomycetaceae bacterium. GTDB lineage: Bacteria > Planctomycetota > Planctomycetia > Pirellulales > UBA1268 > QWPN01. The sequence goes on from CAIXGY010000241.1 coordinate 15,961, forward strand.
CACGGTGCCGCTTCCAACGCCTCCAACGCTGTTCATCTGCGCCCCGATCGTCGACGACACGAACAGCCGCCCCACCTGCATGCGGGCGCTGCTGCCGGAGAGCGTGAGTGTGCCCGTGCCGCTCCCGCCCACGTAAAAGTCGCGCTGGGCGGTGAACGTGCCCCCCGTCACGACCATCTCGCCGGCTGTGGGCGCGTAGCGGCCGAGGATGAAGTGGTTCTCCAACACGTTTGTGAAGGCCCCCGTCGCTGCGGTGTTGGTGGTGATCAGCCCCCCCTCGACCTTGAGCAGGCCGCGGCTCACACCGCCGGTATTGACGGTCCCCAGACCGCCGACGATCGTCGGGCCCGCGATCGTGGTGGTGCCGGCGGAGATCGTCATCGTGCCGGAACTGCTCGCCCCATAGCCGATGAAGTTGGCACTGGTCGTCGCGCCGGTGCCGGCGAATCCCACGGACCCGCCGGTGATCGTGACGGTGCTCGTGGAATCGATGCCCGTCCCCAGGATAAACGTGCCGATCGCCGCGACGCCGGAGTCGATCGAAAACGCGCTCGTGGCGCTGGTGCCGATCGACATCCGCAGCGTGCTTGACGCGTTGAGCCGCGTCGCCGACCCCGAGACGGTGATCGTGGCGACGCTGTTGTCACCCTCGGCCGGCTCCACCGAGTTCCAGGTCATGGTGCCACCGGTCAGGGTCATCGTGGCCCGGGAGTTTGGCCCGTAGGCGAAGCCGCCCCCCGAGCTCGTGCCAAAGTTGGCCGTCCCCCCGGTCATCGTGAAGGTGCCCGACGACGCGGATCCTGACGCAAAAAGAACGGCGCCGCGCTGCGGGCGGTGTTGGTGAACGTGCCCCCCTCGCGCTGGAATGACGTTGGCTGGATCGCGTCGGTTCGCTTCCTTCGCCGCCACATTGAGAAGCCACCGCAGGCCAGACCCGCGAGCGCCATGGCATACGTGGAGGGTTCGGGGACGGCATTGATCGAAATGGAGCCCGTGCCGGCATCGAACGTCACGGACTGGCCTTCCGCAAGTCCGCTCCAGACCATCGAGCTGAAACTGCCCGAGCGTCCGCCCGTGTTGGCGAAGATCTGCAGCACATTCGTGCCTTCGGCGTAGGTTCCGCCGCTGAAGACCAGGTTGAGTATGCCGCCGAAGATCACACTGCCATCGCCGTTCACGAGGTCGAACGTGCCGGGCGTGTAGAGCAGGCTGGTGATCTCGAACACGCTGGTGCCAGTGTTCGTGAGGTCGAGCGTGAAGCCGGAGCCGACCGTCACCGTGCCGGGGCTGTTGCCGGGCAGGAACGAGCCGAGCACGGCGAGCGTCTTGCCGGCGCCGGAGAGCGTGCCCACGCCGGCGAGATCGCCGGTCGCAGGCAGGACAGACGTACCCGACACGAGGGCGGCGAGGTCGAACACGCCGGGGCTGGCCATGGTGCCGAGATTCAGTCCGCCGGTGCCGATCGAGCCCGAGCCCGAGAGGGCGATCGTGCCGGCTGAGATCGTGGTCGGGCCGGAATAGGTGTTGGCCCCGGCGAGCGTGAGCCGACCTGCACCTTGCTTCGTGACCGCGCCAGAGCCGCTCAGGACGCCGGAGTAGGTGGATGCATCGGAGCGGTTGAAGACGAGCGTGCCGTTGTTGGCAAGCGTTGACACACCGAGCGCGCCGCTCGTGCTGCCGGTGCCGATCTGGAGCGTGCCGCCGGCGTTCAGGTTGATCGTGCCGGCTCCGTGCGACAGCACGCCGCCGACCGTCACCAGGCCGCCGTCCATCGTGAGCGTGCCGGTGCCGAGACCACCCACCAGGAGGTCGCCCCGGATGCCGAGCGTGCCGCTCGATACGGTGACCGTGCCCACACCGCCGATGGACGAGCCGATCGACGCGTCGGGTGCCGTGACGGCGCCGCCATTCACCGTGAGGCTCCCGGCGTCGTATAAACCCACGTGGAGCGTATCGAGATTTTCCCACGTGCCGCCGCTCGCCGTGACGGTCGCGGGCGCCTGGTAGCCGATGATGCCGATGGAGTTGACGACCCGGCCGCCGCTGACGGCCATGGCGGCTGAGCCCGACCGGCCCACGGTCAGGTCGCTGGAATTCGACCAAGTGCCGCCCGTCACCGTCACCGCACCGGTGCTGCCCGGTTCCATGCCCACGAATCCGTTGCCGCTGAGGACGGTGCCGCCGTCTATCTGCAGGCTGCCGCTCCCGGTTCTCCCGACGAGCAGCGAACTGCCGCTGGTCCACGTGCCGCTCGTCACCGTGACGGTGCCGACGCCGGCGGCATCGTCGGCGATGATCGCGGCGTATCCAGTGATCCTGCCGCCGCTCACGTTCAGCGTGCCGTTGCCTGCAGCACCGACGATCACGTCCTGCGCATTCGACCACAGGCCACCGCTGACCGTGGCGGTACCGCTACCACCCGCCACGGCTCCGATGACGAGACTGCCGGAGTTCGTCAGCAGCCCGCCTGATACCGTCAGGCTGCCCGTACCCGCGGCGCCGACCTGCATGTCGCCGCTGGTCCACGTGCCGCTGGCGACGGTTGCGGCTCCGACGCTGCCGCCAGACGAGGCCACGGTCGTCGATGCGGACCCCACGGTCCCGCCGTTGAGATGCAGTGTGCCGCTGCCGGAACCGCCGACGTCGAGACCGCCGCCGGTGGTCCAGGTGCCACCCGTGACCGTGACGGCGCCAACTCCCATGTGACCAATGCTGCCCGCTCCGCTCGTGATCCGGCCGCCGCTGAGTGTGAGGTCTCCGGTGTTGAAGGCACCCACGAACAGCGTGTTGCCCA
>CAIXGY010000242.1 GCA_903919035.1 uncultured Planctomycetaceae bacterium
CACCCACGCCGCCTCGGCCGCACTGGAGACCGTGCCCCACACCAAGAACCCGTCCACGAACCCGCCCGCGTCATACACGGGCGAAACGTCTGTTACGTTGCCGCCCACGCTCGACGGCCAGCCGAGTTCCGCCCCGGCGGACGAGTATCGCCGGAATGTGCCCTTCGCTTCAGCCGACGCTTCAACAACCGCTTCGTCACTCGATGTGGCTTATGGGCCATGGCCGAAAACTCCCAAATATCCCCGGATTTATTTCTTCCTCGCGGACGGTGCCGCGGCATCGACAGAGGCCGCGAGCGCCAGCCAGGCCGCCGCCGTCACGGTCGATGGCCTCCCGCCGTCGTTGAACCCGATCGTGGCCGTGGCCGACGTCGTGCGATACGTCACCGGGCCGGGCCGCCGCACCACCTGCAGCGAGAACCGTTCGTCGGTCTCCGCCCGCGTGTCGTTGATCGTGAGCACCGTGACCGTCTTCACCGTTTCCCCCGGGGCGAAGGTGACGGTGCCCGACGAGACCGCGGCGAAATCCTGCCCGGCCGTCGCCGTCCCCGAGGCGGTGCGGTAGAAGACGGTCAACGCCGTCGCCAACGGATCCGAGAGCACGATCATGAAGGTGGCAGTGTCGCCCTCCGCCACCGGAACCCCCGGACCGATCACGTCGACGAACGAGGGCCGCGGCGGAGCCGCTCGATCGTCGTTGCCGATGGTCGCGGCAGCCTCGCCCCGACCGAGCACCGCGTTCGTGGGAGCCGTCAATTCCACCGAAAAGGTCTCGTTGGCCTCGAGACGGGTGTCGCCGACGACGGTCACGCTGATCGTCTTGCGGGTCTCCCCAGCGGCGAAGGTGAGCACACCCGACGCGGCCAGGTAGTCGCCGTCGAGAAGCGTCGCCGTGCCGTCGCGGGTGGTGTAATTCACGGTCACGGCGCTCGTGCTCGCCTTGGAGAGCGTGACCGGGAAACTCACCACCTTGACGCCACTGTTGCCCTCCGCGACCACGGAGGGAGCCGTGACCATGACGACGGGATCGGCCGGTGTGAACTGCGAGACATCGACCGTGTACTGCCCCAGCGAGCCGTATTTCGTGTAGCCATCGACGAGCGGATCTCCGTTGCCGGTGCCGAACACCTTCACGTAGTAGGTGCCGCCAGTCAGGTAGCCGCTGAACCGTGCATCGAGCCGGTTTTGGGGCTGCATGTCGGCCACGATGCCGCCGCCCGCCGCGTAGAGCGTGGCCCCCACGTCGAGATTCGCCCCGGCGAACGTCGCCGCATCAAGCACGGAGAGCGGCTTGATCGACAGGTCCACCATGCCCGTCGTCACGGTGAACGAAAACATGTCGGCGTCGGTATTCCGCTCGATGATTCCCTTGCCCTGCAGTGACGTCTGACCAACAGGCCGTGCAAGCCGCTGCGACCGCAGGAACGTGTCGCCCACGTCGTCCGGCCGATAGCCGAAGCCATTGCCGCCGACGATCACGGCGAGATCGTCCTGCTGCGTCGTGGCGAAGGCATACTCTCCCTTCGACCACTGTGTCACATTGCGGGCATACGGGGCCCCCATGATCGGGCCCCAACTCGCCGAGCCCGTGCCACCTTGGCCTTGGTAGTAGTCTCCCTTCGGGGGAGTGACTCCATTGACCCCGTCGTGGTCGAGTCCCAGCGTGTGACCGACCTCGTGCGAGGTCGCGATGGCGACGAAATTTTCTTCCGTGCTGCTTTCCGTGTTCACGAAGCAGGGAATGTCGTCGGACGCGGAGAAGGATGACAGCAGTGCGACACCTCCCAGACCGGCGGCGGGATGATTGCCCCCGCCCTGGTCGCCGATCACGACCCTCATGCCCCAGCGGGCATCCAGCCCGCCCGTGTTCGTGAGATCGTCGATCGCTGGCTCGCGGGTGGTGACGTTCACCTGGAAGGGGGCAAAGTCCTCCGACACCCTGGCCCACACCCGCTGGATCGTGTCCAGTTCGGCCGTGCTGAACGCCGGGTCGCCGTCCACGGAGAACGGCGGCGAATAAATTGGCGTCGTCGATCCCCAGGCCGCGGCCACCGTTCCCGTCGCCGTATGGCCCGTAAAGTCGAGGTAGATCGTCTTCGTCGCCGCGGGCAGGCTCTGGAGTTGGAACGTCTGATCGTAGGGAACCAGGTTCGCGGCCAGCATGGCGC
>CAIXGY010000243.1 GCA_903919035.1 uncultured Planctomycetaceae bacterium
GCTGGCAGGGTGGGCCGCGATGACCGTGGTGAACGCCTGAACGCCGGAGGCCGTCAGTTGGTCCGAGGTGAGGGGGGCGAGGGCCAGTTGCGCGCTCGCCAGTGCGAAGCGACGCTCCAAGGATTCGATCGACATCGCGGTCGGGCGACGGCGTTGGCCTCGATTGCTCCGCACATCACGCGACGTCTTCATCGATGATTCCTCCAAGGTGCTGCGCTCGCGGTGCCGACGTGAAGTGGGCAGCCGGCTTCGAATATCGCCTCACGTCCCCAGTTTCGAAACGTACCTCCATGGAGTCCGATCTGCAAGAGTTCGCAGCCATCGAAACGGTGGCATGTGGTGTGGGCTCGCGCGATTCTGCCGTAGGAGTCGTCGGGATCGCCTGCCGTGGCCCGTTCCATGTGTGGCGGCACGTCCCCGACGGGCCGGGCAGAAGCGTGTGCATCCCGTACCGGCTGCGGCCCTCCGACGCGGCGCTTGGCGTCAGAACCCGACGAGCCCACCGAACAAGCCGAGAATAAGAGGCGGCCGCCGCTGGACGTCTGAGAACGGGGCGGAACCGCCACCCTGGCGGTAGGGCGAATGCGCGGGCGCCGATCGGGCTCGGGCCGCGGCCGCCTGGGACGCTGCGGCCGTCGCCTGCCTGCCTGCCGTGGCGCGTTCGGACAGGACCCGCTGGCGGGCGTCGGAGACCTGTTGCCGCTGCTGCAGGGTTGTTCGCAGGCGATCGACCCGCTGGATCTCTTGCCACAATTGGGCGGCGTTCATGTCCAGCAGGTTGGGAGTCGTGCGAAGCGCCTCGGCACGTCGGGCATCGGACATCGCGAACAGATATTCTCCGAGCCAGGTTTTTGCCTCCCGAGCCTCGGGCGTGTCGAGGAGTTCGAGTTTGGCCGAGAGCGAGTCCAGAAGGTACTCGAGTTCGTACGACGACATCGCGGCGACGCGGTCGTTGAATTGCGCCTTGATGCGACGCACCTCCGTCGAGGTGTAGATCGTCTGGGTGTCGAGCCAGCCGCCGAACGCGGCGATCGCGCGCTGCCATCGCGGGCTGAACATGATGTCGGCTTTCCTGGCCAGGTCGCCGTCGTCGTCATCGGCCCGGATCGCCGTTGCTGTGTCGCTCGCCGCTCCGCAGATCCACATGCCGCCCGGGCAGTTCGTCCACGATACGACGAGGATCGCGATGGCGGCGGTTCGGCGATTCGCCCCCGGTGTGGCCTTCATTTCGCACCGCCTTTCGGCTTGCGGACCCACGTTGCCCGCACGGGAATCCGGTCGTCAGGCCCGAACGGGTCCTGCATCGTCCGCCACTCGCAGCGTTCGCGGCCGTCATAGCTGTAGATGTGAACGGCACTCGACTGCGCGCCGTCGACGAGAACCGTGGTGACCTTGGTGATCCAGGAGTTGCCGTCCCGAAGCCAGGTCGCCTCGCTGCGCGTGCCGTCGCTCGAGAAACTCCACGAGCGGATCCGCCCCACGATCGGATCCCAGCCGATTCTCTGCTGGACATCGACGGCCACCGTTTCCGTCGCCTGGGTCGCCGACGTGAGTCGCACGTTCCGCACGAGGAACATGCGGCCAGCGTCCCAGCGAACCGACATCTCCATCGCCGGCAACGCGTCTTTCGTGGCGCCGTCCTCGGGTACGAGCGTCCACTCTCCGACCATCCAATCGAGATCGTCGAGGGTGTCGGCGCCGACTGCCACTGGCCGTTCCGCCTCCCGGATGCCGGCCAACTTCCACGCGCCGCCCTGCTTCACCCAGATGGCGGAAAACCAGCCCTCGATCGGCGCCGTGGTGCCCGGAATGATGACGTCGACGAAGCCGTCCTCGAGCGCGACGTCGGGCGTGATCAGCCGCAGCCGTGACTCGCCCACGTGGACCTCGGGCCGTACGCCGTCGCCAGGGTCTCCAGCGACGTCCGAGACGTCGGCGGCCGAGAGGCGGTTTCCCCAGCCATCGACGACATCTCCATCGGCTGACCACGCCTGCCGGATCGCAGCCTCGTCACGATTCGTGAGTGCAGTCCGATAGGCGGCCGCTGCGGCACGGATGGCGGCCATGTCGTCCGTTGACGACTGCCCCTGGATCGCAGAAGCGGATCGTGGCTCCTCTGCATACAGCGTCGAAAGCCACGCGAAACCGCAGCTGGCGAGAATCGCTGCCGCGAAGCCGTGGCCACGCATCGCGGCCACGGCGGACCGCCATGCACTATCACCGGCAGTTGGCATCGCTTGGCCCCGGGTGATTGGATCGGGTGAAAAATTCCGGTTGATACGATACCAGTCGCCCGCCGGCCACACCATCGGCGAACCCAGGGCGATTCACCCGATGGATGAGGAGGAACCGCCGGCGGACGCGGTCTTTCTCGAATTCCGGATCCCGCGAGGCGTGTTCTCGGGCCGACCGGGTCACGCGAGGCCCGCTGCCAGGACTGACCCCCCTCCCCGAATCTTGAGCCAGGTCTTGTGGGCCTTGCAGCTGGTGCGGGACATCGACTCCACGCCATTCGAGCCGCTCTTTCCGGGCGCCGAGGAGGTCGTGTCGCGGTCATGCATCCTGCCGCTCCGGCACCGCACGACCGGCATCCGTGTGAACGTAGCGATCGGTATGTCCGGCTTCGAACAGCAGGCCGTTCGCCAACGCAAGTCCATCACGCCGCCCTCGAAGAGCTTTCTCCTTCTCGGCCCGAGGGGCACCGGAAATCCACCTGGCTCGAGCAGGCCTCTCCGCGGGCCTTGACCATCGATCTCCTCGATTCCGGGCGATTTCTCGCATTGAGCCGCGATCCGGCGTCGCTCGCCGCCTTGGTCGCGCCCCCAGCGGCGCGGAGACTGGGTCGTCATCGACGAGATCCAGCGGATTCCTGCGCTACTCGACGAAGTGCACCGCCTTTACGAACAGCATCGTGGCATCCACTTCGCCCTCTCAGGGTCGAGCCCGCGAAAGCTGCGCCGTGCAGGTGCGAACCTGCTGGCTGGGCGGGCTCTCCAAATCCAGATGCTGCCCTTCGTCTGGCCGGAATACCGGAAAGCCTGGAGCATCGACCAGGCCTGTGGGTGGGGCACATTGCCGCTCGTCGTCAGCGATCCGGAGCACCGTGTCGCCACGCCGGCTACGTACGCGAGACGTACCTCAAGGAGGAGATCACGGCCGACCGGGTGAGGTCCTCGGCGGCATCGATCGCCTCGAGGTTCTCACCCCGTTCCTGCGTTAACCCGAGGAGATCCGACGCCGAGATCACGCCCATGCAGCGATTCGCCTCGTCCACGACTGGCAGCATCGATCCATCTATTCCGCCTTGATCAACCGTCAGGCCATCGAGGCTGGCGAGCGTGGTTGGCTGCGTTTGATACGCTTTCGTTCCGTGAGCCCGCTTGGAAGCGGTGCAACAGCCCGACCGCAAAAAACCAACGGGAAACGCTCCATGAAAGACCCGACAGTCCGCGGTGTCGTCCACCTGATCGAGGAGACCAAGACCTTCGGGCAGAAGGGCTTTCGCAAGCGCCTGGTGGTGCTCGAGCAGTCCAAGGGCACATTCACCAACTTTGTTCCCCTCGAGTTTGTGAAGGACGGCTGCGACGCGGTGGACGACCTGGCCGTGGGGGACGAGATCGAGGTGACCTACCGCCTGAGCGGCCGCCGCTGGCAGAAAGATGAGGCCAGCGAGGCCAAATATTTCCTCAGTGCCGAGGGCCTCTCGTTCAAACGACTGTCCGGAAGCGGGCGGTCAAATGACGGTTCGGGGGGCGCCATCGACCCCAATGACGCCTTGGCGGAGGCCGGTGACGACGACGTGCCGTTCTGAGGTCGCGTTCGCCGACGTCACTTCGCCGTGGTGATTACCGCGGGGGAGCTGACCTGCAGGCCGGCGGGTGTCGTGGCCGTGAAAAACATCGCCCGCGTGTCGGCCGGCGGGGCACGAGCCGTGAGAGTGCCGTCTGCTTTCACCTCCGCAGCCGTGTTTTCCCACGCGAGCTTGTTGATCGCCCCCGCCGCGGTCGTGTAGGCGAGCGAGGCCGATGCGACCGGCCCACCCGCTGTGACGCGGCACGTGGCGGCGTTGTCGTTGGCCGTCGGCCGGGTGAGTACGGGGAGCGGCGGGCTGTCGCGCACCGCGGCGTCAATGAAGGCGGCGATCTCCGGCGGGGCCCAGCCTGCCTCGTGGCCGTGCGGCATATTGACCTGGATGCGGATGTTTTTGGCAGCGTGCTCCACGTCTTCGTAGCTCTTCATGAAGCTGTCGAGCGGATAGGCAAAGTCGTTGGTGCCATTGACGAAGAAGATCGGCACGCGGCAGGCGGGCAGGTAGCTCGCGGGATCGTAGAGCTGCACCCACCGTTTGGCCGTGTCGGGACCGATGCGTTCAAAATCGCCGAGCCAACAGCTGTTCTCGAGCAGGTGTCCGCAGCCGTAGACGGGCACCGCCGCCCGAAACCGGTTGTCGAGCGAGGCGACCAGGCAGGTGGTGTAGCCGCCCCAGCTGATGCCGGTGATCGCGGTGCGGTTCGGATCGACGCCCGGCAGGCTCCGCAGGAGCGAGTGGGCACGAATGACATTTGCCACCGCGTGATAGGGCCAGTCGTCAGCGGTGGCGGGGGTGGCGAGCGTGTCGAACTTGTCTTCGTGGCTTTGGCCGGGGCCACCATCAGGCAGACGGACCACGGCCCCGCGCTTCGTGGCCTGGGGATCGGGTCGGCTGCCGGCCAGATCCATGGCGATGGCGGCATAGCCCCGGCGGGCCCAGAGCGTCACCCATTCGGAAAAAGCACTTCCTCCGCCACCATGCACGAGCACGATCCCCGGCCAGTCGCCTTTGATCGCGGCTGCGGCTGGTCCGCCATTGGCCTCCCCGACGACGCTCGCGGGAGTGGCGTAATAGGCGAACACGCGGGTGGGGCGGCCTTCAAACGGCTCGCCGGCGTAGAGGAGCGATCGCACCGGATCAGCATCGTCGAGCCATTCGACGGCTGGCGGCCGGCTGAGCGTGGCGAGATCCCACGGCATCGTCGGTGGCAGCTCCGCCGCGACCGTGATCTGGTCGCGACCCGCATCATCCGCAAAAGAAATCGCTGTCGCTGCCAAGACCGCAGCACAATATGCCATGGCAACACGAGTTGTCCGAGCAATCATGAATGTCTTCCCGGGGAGCATCCGTATCTGCAGCCGACCGCAGTGGTCGGCAGACGTTTTGGCGGCGTCGAATGGAGTCAGGGTGGTGAACACGGTGACCGATGTGAGCCACGCCCGCGTCTTCCGAATGTTCGAGGGAGCGGTGAGTGATTCGTTTCGAAAACGGCGTCACCAGCACAAAGTAGAAGCAGATACCGCACTCGGCGTAAAGAGCGTGAAGACCTCCGGCGCGGCGGGACGACGCACCGCTGAAGCGTTGTTGACCGTCCCATCCCTTGCACTCGACGATGGTGGGGCTGGACGGGTGCGGGACGTCCCGTGACCGTCCACCGTGGCACACCCGCCGTGCGCGTTCCACCCCGATCATTCCCATCCGCGTGGCAGCGCCGTGATCTCACTGGATCGCCTCTACTGGACGCTGTTCCTTGCGGCGAACATGGTCGGCCAATCGCGGTACGCGTTCCGGCCGACTCGGCGGATCGCGGCGGATCGCGATCGTGCCGTACGGCGGATCGTCCTCCACGCATTCCGGCACGTCCCCTACTATCGGGATACGATCCGAGCCCTGGGGCTCGGTCCCGACGACTTCCGGAGCGCCGACGATCTTTCCAAGCCGCCGCTTCTCGATCCGAGCAGCCTCCAGAAGACGCCGCAGATATTCTGCGCCACGAATATCGACGCCCGCCGATGCATGCTGCTGAAGACGTCCGGCAGCAGTGGCGTGGGCCGCACCGTTCGTGTCGATGCGGCGGCCCTGTTCCGCAACGCGGCCCATGGAGAGCGGGAACGCAGCCTCATGACCGAGGCGATCCGGAAGCGGCACGGCTACCGAGAGGCCGTCATCGTGCTGCGCCCGGACGTGGCCGAGAGCTCGACGCCCCGCGTGCAGCGTTTTCTCCGGGACAATGCGTATTTCCCCAAGGGCATCGAGGTCGACAGGCTCTACATCGACGCCACCGAGTCACCGGAGACCTACCTGCCACGGCTCAACGGTTTTGCCCCCGACATCCTTCAAGCCTACGGATCGAGCCTCGACGAGCTCATGGACCACGTCACCGCCACAGCCGCCGACTTTCATCGGCCGCGAGTGATGTATTTCCACTCCGATGCGGTCGCTCCGCGCACCCGGGAGACATTGGCGGCCCTCGGTATCCCGGTCTTCAGCACGTACGAGGCCTGCGAAGCGCTCAAGATTGGTTTCGAATGCGAGGTTCATCACGGCTATCACGTGAATATCGACACCTACCCTCTGCGCATCGTCGACCGAGACGGTCGCACCGTTCCGGCCGGTGAGACGGGACACGTCGTCGTGTCGAACCTGTCGAACTGGGCGATGGTGCTCCTGACTTACGACTTGGGGGACCGGGCGAAGTGGATACGCGAGCCGTGTCCGTGCGGCCGTACGCTCCCCAGACTCGACCTTGTGGAGGGGTCCGCGATCGACAGCATCAGGCTGCCCACGGGAAAGACCGTCAATCCGTCCGCGATCTATCAGATGTTCGTCGGTGATGATGCGATTCGTGAGCACCAGTTGGTCCACGTGAGCCCGAGCCGTATTCGTCTTCTGCTCGTGGTGCCTCGTCCGGCGGACCGAGGCCCATGCAGCGCCCGCGTCCAGCAGGCTCTCCGCACGCTGTTCGCCGATGCCGCCACGACGGAGGTCCTGTTCGTCGACCGCATCCCCCTGACGGACGGGGGCAAGAAACGGAATTTCGTTCCTCTCGGAACGACGTAGACGACGTCCGGGCCCCCCGGCAGCTTCCCAGCCGCCTGCATTGCAGGAACTCCCACATGGTGACGGTTGGATCATCGACCGCTGCAGCATCCAGCGGCTATCGGAGCGGCAGGTGAACGAGACGGCTGCGGAACTCGGCTGCAGTCGAGCCGGTGAGGCAGAGTTCGGAATCCTCGATCATCCGGCCAAGAGGTGTGCCCTGTGGCGCGAACAGCACCCCGCCAACCTCGGGATCGTGGAGAGTGTGCGGATGTTCCTGAGATGCCTGTGGGCTCGCCTGTTCCCGCGGCGGCCGGAGGACTCGTTCGAGGACTGGGTGCGGAACCGGTTCGGCGACCGCCTGTACCGCACGTTCTTCAAGACCTACACGGAGAAGGTCTGGGGCGTCCCAGCACGGAGGTCCGCGCCGACTGGGCCGCCCAGCGGATCCATGGGCTCACGTTCATGACGGCCGTCCTCAACGCGATCCGCACCAGCGGCCGCGTAAAGACCCCGATCACGAAGTTCGACTACCCGCGTCTCGGGCCCGGCATGCTCTGGGAGTCGGCGGCCCGCAAGATCGAGGCGGCGGGCGGCTGCGTCGTCACGGAGGCCCGCGTCGTCGGTCTGCACCACGCCGACGACCGTGTCTCCTCGGTCGTGGTCGAGCATGCCGGCACACGCCACGAGATTCGCTGCGAGCAGGTGATCTCCTCGATGCCGCTCTCCACGCTCGTCAAGAGCCTCGAGCCCGCCGCGCCTCCGCTCGTGCGGGAGGCCGCCGACGGCCTCACGTATCGCAACTTCCTCATCGTGGCCCTCACCTGCCGCAAGGCCGACGTCTTCCCCGACAACTGGGTCTACATCCATTACAACAACCAGGATCACTCGAGCAGTTCGCCGAGCGTCGCCTCGATCCTGGGCAGTGCCCGCAGCGTACCCTCCGTCGTAAGGTGATCGTCGTCGAGGTAGAGCACCGTCCTGCCGTCGAGCACCGCCACCTGGTCTCCCCTGGCGAACAGGTCGGCCGTCGGCAGGATGCGGCAGTTCGGGTGGCGGCCCGCGATCTCCCGCAGGCGGTTCCTTCCGGCCTCGACCCGCGCCACGTTGCCCTGCGGCAGCGTGTGTTCGACCCCTGGCGACGGTGCCACGTCCTTCCAGCGGAGAAACTGGACGACGCTGGCGTCGCCCACGGCGGCGAGTTCCGGGGGTTGCTCCACCAGCACGACCACGATGCCCCGCCGATTGAGTTCCTCGAGGAACGCCACCCCCGACTCGCCGTAGATCGACCACCGGGCGCACAGCACCACCACGCGCGGCCGCCACCGCTCGATGGCCCGCTGCCGCGCCACATCGAAGCGGTATCGCTGCTCGCTGGTGAGCGTCGTGGTCGGGGGTCTCGGCTCAATCGGCAGTTCGATGAACGGCGACGCGCCGCCGTTCATGCAGAAGAACGCAATCCGGTGACCGAGTCGCCCGGCGGCGGTTCGTAGGGCTTCGGCGAACATCGATCCATGCGAGTCGCCGAACACGACGAGCGAGGGATCGCGGTCACCTGGTCCTGCGACGATGCCGTCGTTCGCATAACTTTCCGGGGTCGCCAGCGTCGGCGGCGCGTCCGCCTCCGCGAACACGGCCCGGAAGATGGCCCTCATCGGTGGCGGCTGCGGCCGCACGTCGTACATCCGAATCGACGAATGGGGCTTCTCGAACGCCGTCACGTCGAACCGTGGAAGCGGCCCGTAGAGCAACCATAGTGCGAATCCCGCGACCAGGGCGAAACCGGCCCCGATCGTCGGGAGGACGCCCGGCCGACGACGTGCCGGCTGTTCGATGCAGGCGTAGGTCAGGATGGACAGGACCACAGTGACGAGGATGACGGCGACGGGCGACATGCCGGGGACGACGCGCTGCGACAGCACCAGCACCGGCCAGTGCCACAGATAAAGCGAATAGGAAATGCGCCCGATCCAGACGAACGGCGGCCATGACAGCAACCGGCCGCACGCGCCGCTTCCCCCGCCCGCGATGACGAGGGCGGACCCGACCACGGGCACCGCCGCCCACGCGTTCATGCCCGGTAGCAGCACGTAACCGAACGCGATGGCGATCAGCCCCGCCCAGGCCAGCGAGCCCCCCAACGCTGGCCGGTCGGTCGTCGGGCGGTGGAGGAGCGTCGTGGCCGCCAGGCACGCACCGACCCCCAGTTCCCAGGCACGCCCCGGCAGGAGGTAGAAGGTCGCCACCGGAGCCCTCGACAGTCCGACGACGAAAACGATGTAACTGCCGGCCGAGAGCAGCACGAGAAGCGGCAGGACGGCACGCCGCGCACGCCGCCACAGCACGAGCAGCAGAATCGGAACGACGAAGTAAAACTGCTCCTCGACCGCCAGGGACCACATGTGGAGAAACGGCACCTCCCCGGCCTGCTGGCCCCAGTAGTCGCCCGTCGCCCGCCACAGGTAGACGTTGGCGCACGATCCCAGGGTGGCGAGGGCCTGCTGCCCCAGGTGTCGCAGGGTCGGTGGGAACAGCGTCACTCGGGCCACGACCAGCGTCGTCGCCGTCACCACGAGCAGCGCGGGCACGATGCGGCGGATGCGCCGGGCCCAGAACTGCCGGATGCTGAACTCCCCTGCCGCCATCTCGCGCAGCAGGATGGACGTGATGAGGTATCCGGAGATCGCGAAGAACACGTCGACGCCGAGATAGCCCCCGGGCAGCCACTCCGGACACAGGTGAAACACCAGCACCGGGACGATCGCCAGGGCCCGCAGGCCGTCGATGTGGGGCCGGTAGGCGGAGACGGCTGATGTCGTCACGTCGTGAGCCGTTGCAGGGAACAGGAATCAGTAGCCATCAGTGCGCGAAGCACAGGCTATCATCCGAACTGGTGATGCTGTGAACTTCGACATCGTGATCGTCGGTGCCGGAACCGGAGGCTGCGCCGTCGCGGCGCATCTCGCCCGAAAGACCGATTTTTCGATCGGCATCGTCGAGGCCGGCGGGCGGTATCCGGCATGGGCGCTGCACGCTCCCCTCGCGGGGTTGCGGCTGCGGCCGTTCTGGTCGTGGCGGCACGAGAGCGTGCCGATCGCTGGCCTGGGTGATCGCAACGTCATGTTTCCGATGGGCCGCGTCGTGGGCGGCACGTCCGCCGTCAACGCCATGATCACCGCCGCCGGCCATCCGGATGACTTTCAGTTCCTCTCGGACGGCGAACC
>CAIXGY010000244.1 GCA_903919035.1 uncultured Planctomycetaceae bacterium
AGGCCAGCATCGAGTGAGCGACGGGCACGACGCCCGTCGCGAACGTCCGAGCGAGACGGCACGGGCATCCCCGCCGCCGGGACAGGCGCGGTGACGCGCGAGGATCACGTGTGAGCCGTATGACACGTGCGGATCCGGTGGGATCCACGTCACTCCACGATCCTGAGCACGTCGTTCCGCTTCAGCACGCGGGTCCGGCCGCCGACGTCGAACTCGACGTGGCAGTCGAGCAGCACGCCGAGCGAGGCGTCGGCCGGGACATCCAGCGTCGCGACCACGACGTCGCCGTCGCGGGCGATCGCCACTGCCTCGTACGGCCCGATCTGCACCCACGACGGCGACCCGCCGGGCACGGGACCGCGTTGCGCCCGTGCGGGATCGAGGACGAGCGTCACCGGACGGCGACCTCCCCGGGCGACGGCACCGGGACGCACCTCCGCGATCACGCCCTCCAGCCCACTTTCCCCCTCGGCGTTGTTCTCGATGGCACCCGAACCCATCCGACGGATGCCGCGGTTGTTCGCCGGTTCCGGCACGCCGCGATAGCCGCCGATCACGTAGGGGAATCGGCCCGGCGTGACGTGGTAGTGGTAGCCCCGCTCGGCATCCTCGTGACCATTGCAGACGTCGAGGGCCCGGACCCCCTGGAGATCCTTCGCCATCACGCCCGCCTCTTCGAACGGGCCGTGGATCGGGAATCCGTCAAACGCGAAGCCGATCACCGGCGAGTGGCGCGCGCCGTCGTCGGGAAACGGGCTTTTCACGCACGTCGGATACTTGTGGTAGTGGTAAACCCCGGTCTGCTGGGGATGCCCGCAGCAACTGTCGAGCCAGACCTCGGAGTAGCCCTCGACCGCATTCATGCCCCCCTGCTCGAACGGGTTGAAGAACACGACCCCGTTGAGCGCCACGCCGATCGGGCCCATCGGCAGCCGGGTGACCGCATCGGCCTTTCGGGGCTCGAGCGGCAACCGGAACGTGAAGTTCTGCACGCGGATCGTGTTGGGATTGCCACTGTTGGGAAACGTGGCTGTCGGGTGGTTGGGCCAGCCCTGGCTTTCCACGACGAGGAACCCTTCGTCGTGCCGCACCCGCACCTCGTCGATTCCGTCGTCGTTGGAATCGCGCATGTGGTACGAGAACAGATCGACGTCGATCGTACCGTCGTGAAAGAGGTAGACCGGCTTCTCCCCATTCCACACCGACCAACGGCCGGCGACCGGCAGCCCGTGCGGTGGCGGGTCGGCCGCCTGAGCCGCGGCCCACGCCATGACGGCGACCGTCGCGACACGGATGACGATTGCGATCACGGCCTGGCCTCCGCTGGCCGGAGCCTTCAACGGCCGGGCTCGAAGGAAGTTGCCGCACCGGATCCGGGGAGGGGCTCGAGCGTCAGCGGATCCCGGAGCGGGAGGTGCTTCACCCGGCCGCCGAAGAACTCGGCCATGCTCGCCCGCTTGCCGAGATCCCCCGGGGCGATCTCGTCCCAATCGCCCACCACGAGGATCGCCATTCGCTCGGGATCCAAATGGGTGCGGGCCACCCGCTGCAGATCCTCACGGGTCACGGCAGCCACCTTCTGGCGGAAGGTCTTCCAGAAGCCGGCGGGCCGCTTCGTCCACTCGTCGTTCACGAACACGCCGAGCATCTTGGGCTTGCTCTCGAACTGCCGCGGGAAGGTCTCGATCAGGCCCCGCTTGGCGATCTCCAGCTCCTCCTCGGTGACGAGCTGCTCGCGGACGGCGCGGATTTCGTCGAGCACGATCTTCGTGGCCAGCGCCACCGTCGCGTTCTTGCTCTCGAAGCCGGCCCGGAAGTCGCCAGGGTAGGCCACCCGCGGCGACACGGCGCTCCGCACGGAATAGGCCAGGCCCTCGTTGCTCCGCACCTTCTGCATGAGGCGACTGGTGAACCCTCCCGCGCCGAGAATCTCGTCGAGGAGCAGCAGCGGAATCGCGTCGGGATCGTCACGGGTGATCGACCGCCGGCCGATCGCCACCTTGCCCTGGGGAATGTCCTTGGGCACGTGGTACAGGCCCGGCTCGAGCGTCGCGGTCGGTGCCACCGGATCCGGGGCCACCGCCCCCCGCTCCCATCCCGCGAAGGCCTTCGTGAGCGCGGCGAGCATCTCGGGCTCCTCGAAGTCCCCCGACACCGCCACGATCGCATTGCCGGGATGAAACACCCGGGCGTGCATCTCCGCGAGCTTCTCCCGCGTCATCGCGGCGACCGTGGCCCCGGTTGGCTCCGCCGACTCGAAGTGATTCGTGCCGAAGGTGAGCCGCTTCCACTCCCGGCCCAGGATCGACGCGGCGTCGTCATTGCGCTGCTTGAGAACCTCGATGAGCCGGGCCTGCGTCGTCGCCAGCCGGGCCGCATCGAAGCCAGGCGTCTTCAGCATCTCGACCAGCAGGTCGAGGCTCTCGGCAAAGTTGGCCTTCAAGCAACTCATGCTGGCGGTGGTGAACGTGTCGTTCGCGGCCACGGTCACCTCGGTGGCGAGGAAGTCGAGCGTCTCGTCGAGCTCGGCCGGCGGCAGCCGCCGCGTGCCCCCCTCGCGCACCATTCGCGCCGTGAGGGCGGCGAGCCCGGGCAGGTCGGCCGGATCGAGCGACCCGCCCCCCTTGAACGTGATCGAGAGGTTCACGAGCGGAAACTCGTGGGACGGCGCGAGGTACACGACGGTGCCGTCGGGAAGCGTGCGGCGGAAGGCGACCGGATCCGGCGGCTCGTAGGCCAGCGGCGGGAAGGTGATCTCCTCCGGCCGCTTCGGCAGCGCGGCGGCGACCGGCGCCTCCGCCCGCGCCAGCGGCACGAGCAGCAGGGCGGCTACGACGAGCAGTGGGAGGCGGCTTCGACTTGAACCTCGCGGGTGCGAGACATCAAAGCATCGATGGAGCCAGGGGTTGCCCATGCCGTCGAGCCGGCGTTGCTGGCCGAGCGCTGCCAGGATGGCACAGCGAGGGCGGCATCGAGCGAGCGAAGGGCACGATGCCCGAAGCGAGCGCCCGGACGAGACGACGTGGGCAACCCCGACGTGCGGGAACGCCTGCTGGTCGTGCGTCATTCGTGTGTGACGTCCCGGCAATCGACTCATCGGGCGGCTCCTTCCCGTTGCGGGGCCGAGGCGGCACGGCGGAACGTGGCCACGCTGCGGTTCGTTCCCCCGAAATACCGCGTCGCGACCCGGCGGACGTCGGCCGCGGTCACGGCCTCGTACTTGGCCGGAGCCTCGTTGATCTCCCGCCAATCGAGGATCGCCTCGGAGAAGGCGAGCTGGACCAGCAGCCCCATGTTGTTCTCCAGCTTGCGGTAGTTCTGGGCGGCGACGCGGTTCTTCACTTTCCGCAGTTCCCGCTCGGGCACCTCCCCGGACTGCAGCGCCGCAAGCTCCTCATACCACGCCTCCTCGAGCGCCTCCGGCGTGGCGTCGCCCCGGGTCTCGGCCCGCACGACGAACAGGCCGGCGTATTTCCGAGTGTCGGAGTAGGCCGTGGCCGTGGCCGCGATGCCGCGGCCCTCGACCAGTCCGCGATAGAGCCGACCGGTCCGCTCGTTGAGGAGTTCGGCGAGCATGTCGAGCGGGTAGGCATCGACGTGTCCGGCGGGCACCGTGTGGTAGCGAATCTCGACCGCCGGCGGGAAGTCACCCGCCGCGTTCATCCGCTGCTCGGCGAGTTGCGGCACCTCCAGCGTCACCACCGGCGGCGGCTTCCGCGTGCCGGGGTCGAGCCGCGCGAAATACCGCTCGATGAGCCCGCGGGCCGCCCCCGGGTCGAAGTCACCGACCACGATCCCGCAGAGATTGCCGGGCCGATAGTAGATGTTCCAGTAGTCGAGGGCCTGCTCGAAGGTGTAGCTGTTGAGGTCGGTCGGCCAGCCGATCACCGGCCACGAGTAGCCGCTCGACGCCCAGAACATCGCATCGAACTGCTCGTCGAACTTGCCGGTGGGCGTGCTTTCGGTGCGCAGGCGGCGTTCCTCGTGGACGACGTCGCGCTCCGAGTAGAACTCGCGGAACACGCTGCCATTCAGGCGGTCGCTCTCCATCCAGGCCCAGAGCTCGAGCTTGTTGGAGGGGATGGTGATGAAGTAGCAGGTCAGGTCGTTGCTCGTGAAGGCGTTCATGCCGCTGCCGCCGGCCTTCGTGTAGACCTGGTCGAATTCGTCCTTGACGATCGTGGCGGCCTCGGCGCCGGCGGGGCCGCGGCCCTGCTGGGCCCGGATGAGGTCGTCGAGGCGTTGCCGCAGCACCCGGATGTCCTGGGTGTCGTTGGCGGGATTCCAGGGATCGTCGATCTCGCCCCGGAGGAACCGCTCGTACTGCCGCGTCCAGACGAGCCGGTTGATCTCGTCGCGGACCGCCTTCTGCTCGGCCCGGTACCGGGCGTCCTTCTCGGGATCGCGGGTGCCGATCGTGTCGGTGCCCTTGAACATCATGTGTTCGAAGAAGTGGCTGATGCCGGTGATGCCGGGCCGCTCGTTGACGCTGCCGACCTTGGCCACCCAGCCCGCGCTCACGACGTTGGGCTGATCGGGCCGGGGCACGAGCAGGAACTGCATCCCGTTGGGGAGAGTGACCTCCTCGACCTCGACCTTCTGGCCGACCGCGGCGTGACTGGCCGCGACGGCGACGATTGATGCCCACAGAACGCTGCGTGTCGGCATGAAAATGCTCCCGGGAAGACCGCTTTATAACTGAATGTCCGCAACGCGTGGTGGTTCGGGAAGCACGGTGGGCGCACGCCGGAGGAGCGTTGACTCGTGTGGTTCTACCCGGCAAACCACTCCGCAGGACGTGCAGCCAACGATTCACAGCGACGGAGGCGTTCGCCCAGCGGGCTTCCTGCGACCGGCTCCGACGGCGACTACCCGCGGCCGGCGAGGGCCCACTGGACGAGCGTGATCACGATCTCGAACACGATCAGGCCGACGATGGCCCACTCGACGCGAAGCGAGCGGGCGGCCTGAAGGTAGTCGAGCGCGGTGCCGGCCGTCCGCGAGACGAGGGCGAGCTTGCCGTGGAGCGCCTCCGCCCGCTCGCGGATCTCGAACTCGTCGCGGACCCGGGCCCAGAGCCGCTCGAGCTCCGGGTGATCCCAGAGCAGTTCGGGCGAATCGTCCACCCGGGCCCCGGCCACGACGCGGTGCTCGGCGAGAAGCGCCGCTCCCAGGTGCTGGAGGAGTTCGCGGGCGGCCCGACCGCCGCGGCCGCGGTGGTCCACGCTCGTGGCGAAGGGCTCGATCCGCTCGAACTGCCGCTCGATGCTCCGCTCGTGGTGGGCCAGCGAGACGCTCTTGGCCACGATGTCGGCCACGAGGAGGAGTTTTTCCGGCGAGGCGTCGGCCAGCACGAGCGTGTTGCCCTCGATCGCCTCGCGGGTCGATGGATCGATGCGGATGTCGAGCGTCTCGGTCTCCTGCTCGCCGGTCGCGAACGGCTGCCGGACGTGCGCCGCGATCCGCACCAGGCATGCCTCCAGCCCGCCCGGCGGGGCGGCGAAACAGACGATCGCCCCGTAGCGGAAGAGCACGGCGATACCGCCGTCGGGCAGCGACAGCACGAGCGGCGCGCCCCCGGTCCGCTCGGTGGCCCCCAGGGCCGCCAGGTCGATGGCCGTTCCGGCGAGCACGGCGCGGGCCTGAAACGAGTCAACGCCGGAGGGCAGCCGGAGCGTTGCTTCGGCCGTCTGACGCGGGATGGAGGGCAGGTCGCTCATCGCCTCGATTCACCGGAGCGGGCCAGGTGTCGTCTGTGCGGGCGGCCACGATCAGCCGCGGCGGCCGCAGGGACCGATGATCGCTTCCCGCCTTCAGCGTACCGTTCTTCGCGTTCCGAAGACCGTTTCCTGCATCGAGGTTCGCCACGTGGCCGTCCCCGACCGCACCGACCCCGTGATACTCGGCCACATCCTCGCCCAGCACCGTGAACTGCACGGGCAGATCATGGCCGTGAGAGAGGCTTTTGCCACCGGGCCAGCGGCGGCCCGGGAGGCGCTCGCCACGCTCCGCACGCATCTCGCCGGTCACTTCGCCCAGGAGGAGGGGGGCGGGTTTCTCGAGGAGTCGATCGCCCGAATGCCACGGCTCTCCGCGGCCGCCGCAGACGTCCTCCGCGAGCACCCGCGGCTGCTCGCCGAACTCGACGGCGTGATGGCCCGGCTCGAGAAGCCACTTGGGTCCGCCGGCCTGGATCGTGTCGGCCGCGACTTCGAGGACTTCTGCAGACACCTCCTGACTCACGAACGCAACGAGAATGCGGTCGTGCAGACGGGCTACAACGAGGATCTCGGGCTGGATTGAGCCTCGTGACCGCAGCCGCGCCGGCAACGCCATGCCGTTACGGGAGATGGACGGCCTGGAGGATCGTCGCGTTCACGTCGATCGGGGGCGGATCGAAGGTGGTGTCACACGGAGTCGCCGTCTCGATCCGCTCGATGTCGATGAGCACCGGTGAATCATCCGCCGATTCGGCCGCGAACGCGAGCAGCCGCACGCTGGGCGGCTCGATGACCAGCCGCAGCGGTCGCAGACGGAGGCTGCTCGTTTCTCCCGATTGGGTTTTTGCCGTCACGTTCATCTCCTGACGGTCGGTGATGGCCGCGCTGAGCGCCGAAATCAACCGCGGTCGGGCCGCATACCGTGACGGGCAGCCGTCGGCGACGTGAAACACGTCACGGGCGGCCTCTAGCCTCGCGAGCAGTTGTGACGGCAGGCTCTTTTCCAATTTGTGACGCAGCGACTCGATGCCGGTCCAGAGGACGGTCCCCTCGAACGACCGCATGAGGTCGCGGCCGACCATGAAGGCGACCAGTTCCAGCAGCGTGATGGGCTCCGCGGGAATTTGGCGGCCGGCAAGCGCCTCGCGATTGAGCCTCCAGCCCTGTTTACGGGCGTTCGCCACGGGCACGTGGTCGAGCGGATAGCCACAGGAGACGAGGAAGTCGCAATCGCGGTGGAGCGTGCGAGCCGACAGGTCCGTGAGCCCCAGCCGCTCCTTGAGGGCGGCGATCAGTGACTGGTCGTCGAGCGGATGACGCGCGGTGGCGAGCAAGTCGTAGAGTGCGAGGATGCGCAGAATCTGTTCATGGCGGGCAAAGTGTCGCGGCATGATGATGATCGATGAGGCGAATAAAACTCCACGCGTTTGTCCGAGCAGACCGGTCAAGGCCGCGCCGGTCGGCGAACAGGTGAGGCCCGCCAGCCTCAAACGCGATGAGAATCTTCACGCCCACGTCGGCACGGTTGGTCACACGGCGAGCCTCGCTATCCGGGAGGCAACGCGAAGGTAGCGCGCACCACCGCCGTCGCGTCATGACGCCCCGCGACGTGTCGCCAAAAACGCGAAGAGGCTTGTGTTCTCGTCGGAAGAGTATATCCCCCCTTTTCCGGATCTCACGTACTCCTGGCGTGTGAGGAGGCATCGCATTCGCGGCTGGTGTCTGCGCCCAAGTGGCACGGGCAGACCCGCGCCGGTCGGGCGAGTTGACGCTCCCCCGATGTTCACGCGGCGCCTCGCTTGCGACGCCCGTGTCGTGGCACCGCCCTCAAGCCCACGTGCCATGCCTCCGCGGCCTCGACGAGCCGGTCGATCGCGGCGAGCAACTGCCCTTTCGTGAGCCGGCCGTCCTCGATCACCGACTCCACGACGAGTCGCAGGCCCTCGCCACACTCGTCGAATTCGACGCCCACGAGCGGTGTGTCCGCCGCCAGGCGGCAGCAGGCCAGGCAGACGGCCGCCGGATCGGCGTCAGCGGCGAATGCCCGGGCGATCGTAGCTCGCAGGCGGCGGCCACCGTCCGGCGTCTCGAGCCGCACGATGGCGAGCTTCTCGCTGCGCGGGTTCTCATAGTGTCGCGTGACGAACACGAGGCGGATGGCGGCATCACGCGCATCGAGGTGGTGCCGGATCCCATCCTGGTTCAGCAATGTCGCGCACGCGGTGAGCGTGGTGGGCATGGCGCATTCCTTTGCGTCCTCGGAAAACGGGCTGGCCATCATGGCTCCCCCTTGCTTGTAATACGCCTCCCGAGGGGGATTCTTGCGCGCGGAGGGCAAACGTCTTTCAGGATCCTGAGCCGGCCAACGGTGCCGCACGGCCTGCAATGATCAAATCTTCAACGGACGGTCGAGGGGTCGCATGACGCGATGGGTTCCCGACAAGACGGAGTCCGAGTGGATCGGCAGTGAGAGCGTCGCGACACTGCTCTCCCGGTGGCAGGCCGACCACGACGTGGACGACTTCACGGCGCTCGTGGAGATCGTGCACCAGCCACTCGCGCGGATGGCAGCCCGTTCGCTACGAAGCGTCGGCATCCGCGACCCGGGCGTGTGCGACGACGTGGTGGCGGCCGTGCTCGAGCACCTGTTTCGGCTCGGTACCTCCGGAGATGCCGCGGCGTCTTCCGCCTTCGACCGCCGCCGGGCCGATTCCCCGGCGACCGTCGATCCGGGCTGGGCGTTCGTCCGCTGCATCGCGCGGTCGCGGGCCCGCGACGCGGCACGCAGCGCGCGGCGACGCGACCGGCTCGCTGCCGGCTATGCGGATTCACCCACGCGGCCGCATGCCACGACCATCGATGAAGAAGTCGCGGCGGTCGCGATCGATGTCGAGCGTCTTTATGCAGCGGTGG
>CAIXGY010000245.1 GCA_903919035.1 uncultured Planctomycetaceae bacterium
CCGTGTAATAGTCGAGCCCCCGGGCGATGGACGGATCGACGGCCAGTCGGCCGGAGACCACGCCCGCCGCCGCGGCGCCCGCCACGCTGCCGCGCAGTGCCGCCACGCCCGCCCGCCCCGCGTCCGACTCTCCCACGAGGCCGTCGAGCCGCGCGAGCACGTCGTCGGCCGGGCCCGCGAGGCCGGCCATCTCCAGGAGCATCGCCACCGCGTCGCGTTCGACGCCCAGCCCTGCGAGTTCCTGGCCCACCACCTCGGGCGTCGCCTTGCCGAGTTTGTCGAGGCTGCGGAGCACCGCGGTGGCACGACCGACGAGCCCGAGTCGCGCGAGCATGCCGGCCAGCACGCGGCGGTCGTTGAGCCGGATCGTGAACCGCTCCACGCCGATCGCCGCGAACAGGTCGTGGACGACGAGCACCGTCTCGAGATCGGCCACGGGGCTCGTCGTGCCGATGGTGTCGAAATCACATTGCATGAACTCGCGATAGCGGCCGCGCTGCGTGTTCTCGCCGCGCCACACCGTCGCCATGTGGTAGCGCTTGAAGGGGAGCCCGAGGTCGTGCACGTGCTGGGCCGCGAACCGGGCGAAGGGCACGGTGAGGTCGAACCGCATGCCGACCTCGCGGCCGCCATGGTCGGTGAACCGATAGAGTTGCTTGTCGGTCTCCTCGCTCCCCTTGCCGGTCAGGACATCGAGGTATTCGAGCGCCGGCGTGTCGATCGGCGCGAAGCCGTAGGAGCGATAGACGCGGCGGGCCACGTCGAGCACCCGTTCCCGGGCCAGTGCCTGGGCTGGCAGGTGGTCGCGGAAGCCCTTGAGCGTGCGTGGTTCGATCACGTCGGGGCTCACACGATCGGCAGCAGGGCCGGCTTCGGGCTGCGGATCGACCGCTTGCGATTCTTCGCGCGGCGGCCGTCGCCGATCGTCATGCCGCCCGGGCCGAGCACGGCGTCCATGTATTCCTCGACCTGCTCGGCGGTCTCGAAATATTGGTCGTAGACCCAGTCGTCCTCGTACTCGCACTCCTTCGTCGTGTACTCCCGGCAGATCTGCGGCCGCGTCTCGTAGATGCCGCAGCGGTGATCGGCCTGGAGGTGCTTGCACTCGGTGTGCACGCAGACGTACCAGTCGCCGTCTTCGGTGAACACCGTCGCGTGATCGTGGAGCAGGAACCAGCGGATGTATTCGAACTCCTCGCGGGTCGTCGGCGTCTCGAGCGGCAGCGCGAAGTAGCGGCAGCATTTGGCGGTGCAAAACTCGCACAGCACCGTGCCTTCCGGCACGGTCTCCCGCTTGGGCTTCTGCGGCAGCACGGGCAGGGGGACGTCGGCGAATGACATGACGGAGCCTCCGGGAGATGCTCGAAGTGTCGCCACTATACCCGGTTTCGAGGCCGTCCCGTGGCCCCTATACTGTCGGCCTCGGGTAGACGTGTGGTGCTGCTGGGAAGGGAGTCCGGGGCATGCCGAAGCGTTGGCGAATCCGCCCCCACGATCCCGCGGCCATCGCGGCCCTCGAGCGCTCGGCCGGCGTGCCCGGCGTGATGGCCGCGCTGCTCGTGGCGCGCGGCGTCACCGACGCCGCCGCCGTGAAGGCCTTCCTGGCGGGCACGCTCGCAGACCTCCACGATCCGGAACTCCTGCCGGGCGTGCCGGAGGCTGCCGACCGGATCCTGGCCGCCGCCCGGGCCGGCCGCAGGATCGTGATCCACGGCGACTACGACGCCGATGGCATGAGCGCCACGGCGATCCTCGTGAGCTGCCTCGAGGCGCTCGATGCGCGGCCGACCTGGTACGTGCCCGATCGGTTCG
This sequence comes from uncultured Planctomycetaceae bacterium, assembly GCA_903919035.1. Lineage (GTDB taxonomy): Bacteria > Planctomycetota > Planctomycetia > Pirellulales > UBA1268 > QWPN01. The sequence continues at coordinate 1,813 of CAIXGY010000245.1, forward strand.
AGGAGGGGTATGGCCTGAAGTCCGCCTCGCTCGAGACGCTCGCGAAGGACGGCGCCGACCTCGTCGTCACCGTCGACTGCGGCATCCGCAGCCTGGCCGAGGCCGTGCGGGCCCGAGAACTCGGCCTCGGGCTCATCGTCACCGACCACCACGAATTCGGCGCGGAACTGCCCGCCGCCGACGTGCTCGTGCATCCACGGCTACCGGGCGGCATGTATCCGTTCGGCGATCTGTGCGGCGCGGCCGTGGCCTTCAAGCTCGCCTGGGCGATCGCCACGCGGGCGAGCAACGCCAAGCAGGTGACGCCCCGGCTGCGGGAGATGCTGCTGCGGGCGATCGGCCTGGCAGCGCTCGGAACCATCACCGACGTGATGCCGCTCGTGGGCGAGAACCGCATCCTCGTGCGGCAGGGCCTCGCGTGCCTCCGCGAGAAGGGCGGCCCTGGGATCGACAAGCTCGTCGAACTCACCGGCATCGCCGACAAATCGGCCCTCGACAGCGAGGACGTGGCCTTCAAGATCGGTCCCCGCCTCAACGCGGCGGGCCGGATGGATCATGCCGGCCACGGCGTCGAGTTGCTCGTGACGCCCGACGCCGCGCGGGCCGCGAGCCTCGCGGCGTGGCTCCACGAACGCAACGCCGAGCGCGAGGGCGTCGAGCGGGGCCTGCAGCTCGCCGCGACGAAGCAGGCCCGCGAGCACTACGACCCGGAGCGGGATGCGGCCCTCGTGCTCGCCGATCGCGGCTGGCACAAGGGCGTGATCGGGATCGTGGCCGGCCGGCTCGTCGACCGCTGGCACCGGCCGATCGTGATGATCGCCCGCGGCGCCCACGAAGGCTGCTCCGCCACGGGCAGCGTGCGGGGCGTGCCGGGCGTCGACGTGCAGGACGTGCTCGCCTCGTGCGCCCACCTGCTCGTCGCCTGTGGCGGCCATGCGGCGGCGGCCGGGCTCACGATCGAGGATCACAACATCGACGCCTTCCGCGCCGCGTTCGTGGCGGAGGTGGACCGACGGCTCCCGCCGGAGGCCCGCCGGCCGCAACTCATGCTCGACGGCGAGACGTCGCTCGCCGCGCTCACCCGCGAGGCCGTCGAGCAGATCGAGCGGCTCGCGCCCTTCGGCCAGGGCAATCGCCGGCCGCTGCTCTGCGCCTCTGGCGTCACGCTCGCGGAGCCCGCCCGGGCGATCGGCGCCAGCGGCAAGACGCTCGCGATGCAGCTCACGCAGCACGGCACGAAGATGCGGGGCGTGGCATTCGGGGCGGCCGAGTGGCTGGCGCACCTGCCGCCTCCCGGCCAGCCATTCCACGTCGCCTTCCGGCCCAAGATCAACGAGTATCGCGGCCGGCGGAGCGCGGAACTCGAAGTTGTCGACTGGCGGCCTGACGGTGTGCCGGTCGATTCCGATCTCCCCGATCTCGCCGTCCCCGCGGGAGCCTGACCCATGCGTTTCCACACTGTGTGCGGCTGCTTCGTGGTCGCGGTCGCGGTCAACATGGCAGCTCGCGGCGACGACTGGCCCCAGTGGCTGGGACCGGCTCGCGATGCCGTGTGGCGGGAGCCGCGGATCGCCACGACGATCCCGCCGCAGGGCCTGCCCGTGAAGTGGCGGGTGCCCATCCGCGCGGGCTATTCAGGCCCGGCCGTCGCCGACGGCCGCGTCTACCTCACCGACTACGAGCGCCGCGCGGGCGAATTCGCCAATGCCCCGGGCGACCGCACCATGCTCCAGGGCACCGAACGCGTGCTCTGCCTCGACGCCGCGACGGGGGCCTTGATCTGGAAGCACGAGTACGACTGTCCCTACTCGATCTCCTACGCGGCCGGCCCCCGCTGCACGCCGACGGTGGCGGGGGGCCGCGTGTTCACGCTCGGGGCCGAGGGCAACCTGACCTGTCTCGACGCGCGGACGGGCGCCGTCGTGTGGACGAAGGACTTCAAGAGGGAGTTCGGAGCGCCGACCCCGATCTGGGGATTCTGCGGACATCCGCTCGTGGATGGCGACACGCTCTTCTGCCTCGTCGGCGGCGCCGGCAGTGTGGCGGTCGCCTTCGACGCGGCGACCGGGGCGGAGCGCTGGCGGGCGCTCACCGCGAGCGAATCGGGCTACTGCCCGCCCACGATCATCGAGGCCGGCGGTCGCCGGCAACTCCTGATTTGGGACGCCGACAACCTCAACGCCCTCGACCCGCACTCAGGCGTGGTGCTCTGGTCGCAGCCGCTCAAGCCGATGTACGGCATGTCGATCATGGCGCCCCAGGTGGCCGACACCTCACGGGGCCGCGTGCTCTTCGCGAGCGGCATCGGCCGCGTGGGCGCGCTCTTCGGCCTCGATGCCGAGCGGCCAGCGGTCACGGTCCTCTGGCGTGGCGAGCCGAAGTCCGCGATCTACTGCGCCAACTCCACGCCGTTCATCGCCGGCGACACGCTCTTCGGCTGCGACTGCGACACCGGGGCGCTCATGGCCGTCGCCCTGGCCGACGGTCGTCGCCTCTGGGAAACGCTGGCCCCGACGACCGGCTCGGAGCGGCGCAGCAAGCACGGCACGGCCTTTCTCGTGCGACAGGCGGAGCCCGTGGCCGGAGATTCGTCCGATGACACCCGCGCCTGGATATTCAGCGAGACGGGCGACCTCATTCTCGCGCGGCTCTCGCCGGAGCGATACGACGAACTGGGCCGGATGCACGTCGTCGACCCGACGAACGAGTGCTTCGGCCGCAGCGTGGTCTGGAGCCACCCCGCATTCGCGAACGGATGCATCTACGTGCGGAACGACCGCGAACTGGCGTGCGTTTCGGCCACCGCGGCGCCGTGACGGCCGGATCGAGGTTCTTCACTGCCGGCTGGAGGAGAAGATGGCCGTCATCATGCGGCCGTAGGCCTTCGTGAGCGGAACGTCCCGTCGCGCCATCATCCGCTCCATGTCGACGAGCGCCTTGTCGAGCCGGTAATCGACGAGCGCACCGGGCTGCACCCACTTGAAGGATGGCACGTGACGCGCCGGAAACCCGGCGCCGACCACGATCGACGAGACGCCGCAGACCGTGCCGGTGTTGAGCATGGTGTTGATCCCGGTCTTGCAGTGGTCACCCATGATCGTCCCGAGAAACTGCCGGCCGGAGTCGATCTCGAGGCCGGTGGGCCAGTCGATGATCTTGACGGTGCCGTAGGTCATCTTCAGGTTCGAGGCGGTCGTGTCGGCGCCGAGGTTGACCCACTGGCCGATCACGGAGTTGCCGAAAAAGCCCTCGTGCGCCTTGTTCGAGTGGGAGTGGAAGACGACGTTCGCCACCTCGCCGCCCACCTTGCACCACGGGCCGATCACCGTTTCGCCGTAGATTCTCGCCCCCATCCGCACCGTCGCGTGGGCTCCCACGGCGACGGGCCCGCGCAGCATCGACCCCGCCATGACCCGCGATCCCTCGTCGAGGACGATCGGTCCGTCCTCGGCCACGAGAATCGCCCCCGCTTCGACGACGGCCGAGGGATGCATGAACAACCGGTCGACTCGGTCGATGTGGGCCGCCGCGCTCCAGCCGGGACCGGGGCCGGGCCGCCAGCCGAGCGCAGCGACGTCGGCCACGATCCCGACGCCCGCCAGGCTGGCGACGTCCCAGGGAAACTGCACGCGGCACAGGCCGGAGTCAGGGGCCGCCCGACCGGCGCCGCGCGGTTCCGGCGCGCCGTGATCGAGCCAGGCCCGCGTCTGGTCGGCGGTGGCCCAGGCGGCCACCACGTCGTCCCCGTGGCGGACGTGGCCGGCCGCCTTGCGGGTGATCGCGGCGACGAGTGCCGGCGACGGCAAATAGCGGGCGTTGATCCAGACGGACTCACCGCGGCTGGGTCGGCAGGCCGGGAACAGGCCGGCCAGCTGCGGCCGCAGCGGCCCCGATGCCTCACGCGTCCCCAGGGCGGCCAGCCACTTCTCACGGATCGTCCGCAAGCCGACGCGGAGGTCGTACGCGGGCCGGGTCAGCGTGAGCGGTTGCAGGTGGCAGGCCTGCCCGTCCTCGAAAAGAATGAGACGAGGTGCCATGGGCGGTGGGTCGGGACGGTTCCCCGCAAGGGGTGGATCGCAACACGGGCGTGACGCCGGTACAGTGATGGTACCTCGCGGTCGGGGCGCATGCGGGGTACCTCACCCTCGGGCCTGAATCCATGTGCGGCATCGTCGGCTACATCGGGCATCGGGACTGCCGGGACGTGCTCCTCAAGGGGCTCGCGCGGCTCGAATACCGCGGCTACGACTCCGCCGGCGTGGCGATCCTCAACGGCGACCTGGCCGTGGCGAAGTGCGCCGGCAAGGTCCGCGACCTCGCCGCGCGGCTCGAAGTCGCGCCCCCCAGGGGCACGGTGGGCATCGGACACACCCGCTGGGCCACGCACGGCCCGCCGAACGACACCAACGCCCACCCGCACGTCGGCTCGGGGGGCACGGTCGCGTTGGTGCACAACGGCATCATCGAGAACTATTCGGCCCTCAAGGCCACGCTCCAGGCGAAGGGCCGCTCGTTCCGCAGCCAGACCGACACGGAAGTGATCGTGCAACTGATCGAGGAGATCCTGGAAGAGAGTGCCGAAATTTCTTTCGAGGCCGCGGTTCGCCTCGCCCTCAAGCAGGTGACCGGCACCTACGGCCTGGCGATCGTCAACCGGCAGGAGCCCGATCGGCTCTACGTCGCTCGAAATGGGTCCCCGCTCGTAATCGGCGTGGGCGCGGACGAGGTGTTCGTGGCCTCCGACGCGGCCCCGATCGTCGAATACACCAACCAGGTGGTCTATCTCGAGGACGGCGAACTCGCGGTGTTGCGGCGCGACGGCTTCGAGGTCCGCTCGATCGACGACGTGCCGCTGACGAAGGAGGTTCACCAGCTCTCGCTCTCGCTCGACGAGATCGAGAAGGGGGGCTTTCCGCACTTCATGCTCAAGGAGATCCACGAGCAGCCACGGGCCGTCGCCGACTGCCTTCGTGGCCGCCTCGATGCGGCGACCCACTCCATCCAACTCGGCGGCCTGGCAAACGTCTTGGACCGACTGGCGGCCGCCCCGAAGCTGACGATCGCCGCCTGCGGCACGAGCTGGCATTCGGGACTCGTCGGCGAGTATCTCTTCGAGCAGCTCGCCCGCGTGCCCGTCGAGGTGGAATACGCCTCGGAGTTCCGCTACCGCGATCCGCTCATCGACGGCCGCGACGTCCTCCTGACGATCTCGCAGAGCGGCGAGACGGCCGATACCATCGCGGCGCTCCGTGAGGCGAAGGCCCGAGGAGCCTTGGCGCTGGGCATCTGCAACGTCGTCGGCTCGACGATGGCGCGGGAGACCGACGCCGGTGTCTTCACCCACGCGGGCCCCGAGATCGGCGTGGCCTCGACGAAGGCGTTCACGACGCAGGTCGTCGTGCTCGCGTTGATGGCCCTGGCGGTCGGCCGACGACGGGGTGCGCTGCCGCCTGAACGGGCGGCGGCGATCATCGAGGAGCTGGCGGCCATTCCCGACAAGATCCGCACCATTCTCGCGCAAGACGCCGCGATCCGGGCCTTGGCGGATCGGTTCACCTATGCCCCGAACTTCCTCTACCTCGGCCGCACCTTCAATTTTCCGGTGGCCCTCGAGGGGGCGCTGAAGCTCAAGGAGATCTCCTACATCCACGCCGAGGGCTACCCGGCAGCCGAGATGAAGCACGGGCCGATCGCCCTCATCGATCGACTGATGCCGGTGGTCGTGATCGCGACCACCCGGCACACGAACGACAAGATGATTTCCAACATCGAGGAGGTGCGGGCCCGCGGCGGTCGGGTGATCGCGATCACGACCCCCGAGCAGGACGATGTCAAGCGGCTGGCGGAGTTTGTGATCGAGGTTCCGTCCACGGAGGACTGCCTCGCCCCGCTGCTCTCGGTGATTCCGCTGCAACTCCTGGCCTACCACGTGGCGGTCAATCGCGGCTGCAACGTCGATCAGCCGCGGAATCTCGCCAAGAGCGTGACGGTCGAGTGATCGGGCCGGCGGATCCGGCTGCGGCACGGAAAAATCGCCCGAGTCCGCCGCTGCCCGTGGCGGCATTGTCCCGCGGCTGCGACGGGGGTAATCTGCGTCGCTCTCCCGCGTGTGGAACGAGTTCTTGTGGACTGCGTCGGCCGCACACTTCGGGGCGTAGCTCAGCCTGGCTAGAGCGCTACGTTCGGGACGTAGAGGTCGCTGGTTCGAATCCAGTCGCCCCGACATCATTGACCGTACGAAACTGCACCATCCCGGAGACGGGCTCGTCCGTGCGGCCTTCACCGGTGCCATCGCCTCCTTGGGCACCGGATTCGACCGACGGGCCCCGGCAACACGCCGGGGCGCCCTGATTGTCGTGTGACGCGCCGTGATCGTCGTGGGCCGCGTCGCGTGGTCGTCGGCACTCAAAACCGTGCAGCCAAGGCCACCGGGCATCGTGAGTGCTGCCGCGAAAATAATCTGCTCGTCGCCGAATGCGGGCGACCAGCCTGCCGTGCGGGAATACATTCGCGGCCCCTCGAGTTCGTGGTTGTCGATCCCTATTTCAGCGCGGGCATGCACGTCCTCGCTCCCATCATTGCCGGCGCCGCGAGCCCGCAGATGCCGCAGAAAAGCGAGCACTTCCCGCTGCACACTCTCCGAGGCGTGCCCGAGTTCCTCGATCAGGGATGTGGTTATGGGTGTCATTGAAATCGCGATTCTCGCGGGCCGTCCGCACCGTGGCATGGGATCCCGTCAGAGGCGGTGGATGTCGATCACGGGCAGCTCGTCGGGCGACGCCTGAAAGATTGCCCGGTCGAAAGTGGACCTGCACCAGCCCTACCCATTCGGCCGGCGGGTCACGGGCCGGCAAGACGGGCGGTGGTTCGAGCGGTTCGCCGAGATGTGCCAGCGGCTGACTTGACGCGGGCGAAGCCAGCCTGGCCTTCTCCCGCGTGCGAACCTCCGGTTCGAGGTGAGCCGGCTCCTGCCAGCCGTCTCCGCCGCGGATCACGGAGAGCCGCTGTGCCAGCCGCCCAC
>CAIXGY010000246.1 GCA_903919035.1 uncultured Planctomycetaceae bacterium
CGTGGAACTCTCCGCCGTCGGCGTGCGGCAGGCGGCGGCCGTGTCCGCCTGGGGCTGCGAGCTCGACGAGGCGGCTCGCTCCCGCATCGAGGAGATCTGGTCGAGCCCCCTCGTCCGCGCCAGACAGACGGCCGAACCGCTCGCCGCCGCCCTCGGCCTGCCACTGCGGCTCGACGACGGCTTGCAGGAACTCCATGCCGGCATCTTCCAGGGACACCTCTGGAGCGATCTCGAGGCGCGGTTCCCCGCCGAGGTCGCCCGCTGGCGGAGCGGCGACGTCGACTACGCCATCCCCGGCGGCGAGTCACGGGCCCAACTCGCCGCGCGGGGCCGTGCCGCCCTCGAGCGGCTCGCGAGCCGGCCGGTGCGAGGCCTCGTCGTCGTGGCCCACGGCGGCATCCTCACCGCGGCCCTGGGCAGCCTCGTGGGCCGCACCCATCCGCTCCTTGCCGCGGCGGCCGAACGGCCCTTCACGCGGCTGCCGGCGCTCGCCAACTGCTCCGTCACGACCGTCCGCTGGCCGGGGCCGGAACTCGTGACCTTCAACGACACCGCCCACCTCGACGACGAAGCCGGCGGATCAGACGCGATCCGCGTCAGGCCATGATGCCGGACACGACCTTGCCCGCGATGCCCGTGAGGCGGACGTCGAGCCCCTGAAATTTCGTCGTCAGGCGATGGTGGTCGATGCCCAACAGGGCGAGCATCGTGGCGTGGAGGTCGTGGACGTCGACCACGTTCTCGACGGCACGGTAGCCGAGCTCGTCGGTCGCGCCCCAGGTCGTGCCCGGCTTGATGCCGCCGCCGGCCAGGAAGACGCTGAAGGACAGGATGTGGTGGTCGCGGCCCGTGCCCTGGCCCATCGGCGTGCGACCGAACTCGCCCCCCCAGAGCACGAGGGTGTCGTCGAGGAGGCCGCGCCGGGCCAAATCCTCGATCAGCGCCGCGGAAGGCCGGTCCACCGCGGCGGCTGCCTCCGTCATGCCGGCCTCGATGCCGCCGTGATGATCCCAGTTGCGGTGGTAGAGCTGGATCATCCTCACACCCCGCTCGGCGAGTCGTCGGGCGAGCAGGCAGTTGGAGGCGAAGGAGCCGTCACCGGGCTCCTTCACGCCGTAGAGTTCGAGCGTCTCGGGAGTCTCGCCGCTGAAATCGGTCAGTTCGGGCACGCTCGCCTGCATGCGGAACGCCATCTCATATTGGGCGATTCGCGTCGCGATCTCCGGGTCGTTCTGCCCCTCGGCCAGGAGCCCGTTGAGCCGGGCCACCTCCTCGACCACCTGTCGTTGCGTGCTCTGGCAGACGCCCGGCGGGTTGCCGATGTAGTGGACAGCGTCGCCCCGCGACTGAAACAGGATGCCCTGGAAGCGGCTGGGCAGCACGCCGCTCGACCACTGCCGCGCAGAGATCGGCTGCTGACCCGACTTGCCGGCGGACGTGAGCACGATGAAGCCGGGCAGGTTCTCGGTCGCCGAGCCGAGGCCGTACAGCAGCCACGCGCCCATGCTCGGCCGCCCCTTGATGATCGACCCGGTGTTCATGAAGGCGTGGGCGGTGTCGTGATTGATCTGCTCGGTCTGCATCGAGCGGATCACGCACAGCCGGTCGGCCTGCGTGGCGATGCGAGGAAAGAGATCGCTGACCTCGATGCCCGACTCCCCGTGCTTCCGAAACCCGCTGAACGACCCGCGTGCCTTGAGCGTGGTGTTTTGCAGTTGTGCGAGCTGCTGGCCCTGCGTGAACGAATCGGGGAACGGCTGGCCATCGAGGGCCTTGAGCGCGGGCTTCCAGTCGAACGACTCGAACTGCGACGGACCACCCGCCATGCACAGGAAGATCACCCGCTTCGCCTTCACCGGCAGATGCGGTCGGTCGAGCGCGCCACACCAGTCGTCGGGCTTCGCGAGCCCGGGCGCCGCACCCAAGGAGTGACGTGCCGAGCCGCCGAGCATCGCCATCGCGATCCCACCGAGGCCGTAGGCGCCATGGGTCACGAAGCTGCGTCGCGAGATCGAGAGGGGGTCGAGCATGGTCAGTAGCGGGTGATGACTTCCTGCGTGTTGAGGAGGACCCGGCCGAGCTGGCTCCAGGCCGCGAGTTCGATCGGATCGAGGTCAGGGCGGGGCGCGATGCCGACGGCGAGGGAGGCCGCGGCGGCGGCGGGATCCGCCGCGAACGTCCGGCGCTGCGTGGCAAGGAACGTGGCCAGCGACTCGGCCTCGCGGGATCGGGGTTCGCGGCCGAGCGCGAGGCGGTAGGCAAGCCGGATGCGGGCGGCGTCGTCCGGTGCCGACGTGTCGGCGAGGAGTCGGCCGGCGAAGGCCCGCGCGGCCTCGACGTATTCAGGGTCGTTGAGGAGCGCGAGCGCCTGCTGCGGCGTGTTGCTCGTGGTCCTGCAGGCGGTGCATTCGTCACGGGCCGGCGCGTCGAAGGCGGTGAGCATCGGATGCAGGAACGTCCGTTGCCAGTGGATGTAGACCCCGCGCCGCCACTGCCGTGCGTCGGCATCGGCGACGTACGTGCGATCGGGAAACTGCAGCGCGTCGTAGTAGCCGTCAGGCTGGTAGGGCTTCACGCTCGGCCCGCCGATGTCGGCGAGGTTTAACAGCCCCGCGATCGCCAGCGCGTTGTCGCGGACGAATTCGGCCTCCAGCCGCCGAGGGTTCTGCGTGGCCAACAGCCGATTCGCCGCATCGACCGCCAGGGCCTCCGGCGCGAGCGAACTCGTCCGGCGGTAGGCGCGGCTCGTGACGATGAGCCGGATCATCCGCTTCACGTCCCAGCCCGACTCGCGAAACTCGCAGGCCA
>CAIXGY010000247.1 GCA_903919035.1 uncultured Planctomycetaceae bacterium
CGCGCATGGCCTCGGCACGGTGACGTGGATCGGGCTCGATCTCGACGCGGAGCCGTTTCGGGGCTGGCCCGGCACCGACACGCTGCTCGCGCGGGTGCTCGGCGGCGGCGGGATCGAGGCGGATGCAGTCCGCGTCGGCGGCGCCACCGGCCCCCGCGATCTCGCCGGCCAGTTGCGGGTGGCGCTCGAGTCGCCGGGACCCGACGGCGGCATCGCGGTGGTGCCGTTCGCCGTCATCGCGGGGCTCGGGCTGCTCTACGTCGGCTGCGTTTTTCCACTGGACTGGTGGCTCGTGTCGCGGAGCGGCCGACCGTGGCTTGCGTGGCTGTCACTGCCCGCGCTGGTCGCGGGATTCACGGCCACGGTGGCGGCGGCCGCGGGAGCGTGGCGGGCGGCGCCCCCGGCGGCGGCCGACATGCGGTCCGCCGAGGTCGTCGATATCGACGCCGCGAGCGGCGCGATGCGGGGCCGGGGGTGGCTCGCAGCCTGGCGGCGGGACAACGAGCGGCTCGATGTCTCCATCGATGCATCTGCCGCCGCGCAGAACGATGCCGCGGTGACGTGGTTCGCCGACTCCGGGCCGGGGTTCGGGGCCATCGACGGAGCGGTGGCGCATCCGACGTTGGCCGCCACGGATTCCATCTATGGGGCGTCGTTGGCCGAACTCGGGAACGTCGCCGTGGCGGCCCGCTCGACGCGGTTGTTCGCGGCCGAGTGGTCGGGCGTAGCGGGCGACGTGGTCGCGGCCGATCTCGCCCGCGACGCGCAAGGCACGCTCCGCGGGTCCTTCGCCCATCGGCTGCCGTTCCCGCTCGTCGGCTGCCGGCTCGCCCACGGAGGGTGGGTGTACGACGTGGGTGACCTGCCACCGGGCGAGCGGCACGATCTGGCCACGAATCGCGGGCCGCGGTCGCTCGCCGGGGCGCTGGCCCGCCGGGAGGCGATGAAGGAACGCGAGGCCGCGGCCCGCTGGGATCGCGGCGGCACCGACCTCGCGCGGATTCTCGAGGTGGCGGGCTTTCACGCCGCCGCCGGTGGCTTCGGCTACACGGGCCTCGACCCGGGGCGACTCGCGCGGCTCGACCTGTCGCCGCTGCTGCCGCTCGACCGGGCCGTGCTCGTGGGCACCGCCGCGGCGCCCCCCGACGGCTGGACGACGCCGTGGCGGGTGCGCGACGCCGCGGGGCGGGCGTCCGCCGCAACGTGCGCGGCCCGCGTGTATCGTATCGTCATTCCTCTCGAAGCCCCGCCGCCCCGCGCCGCAGGAATGCCCGTCGAATGATCGAGACGGTCGACCTCACCAAGAAATACGGCGACTTCTTCGCGCTGGAGTCGCTCACGCTCAAACTCGAGCGCGGCGACCTGTTCGGCTTCATCGGCCCCAACGGCGCCGGCAAGACGACGACGATCCGGATCCTGTCGACGCTCCTGTCGCCGACGTGGGGCGAGGCCTACGTGTGCGGGCACTCGATCTACACCCACCCCCGCGAGATCCGCCGGGCGATCGGCTACATGCCCGACATCTTTGGCGTCTACGACGACATGAAGGTGATCGAGTATCTCGAGTTCTTCGCCGCGGCCTACCGGATCGCTGGGGCGGCGCGACGGCAGGTCGCCGAGCGGTCGTTGGAACTCGTCGATCTCGTGTCCAAGCGGGACGAGTTGGTCACCAGCCTGTCACGCGGCATGACGCAGCGGCTCGGGTTGGCCCGGGTGCTGCTCCACGATCCCGAGGTGCTGCTGCTCGACGAGCCGGCCAGCGGCCTCGATCCCCGCGCGCGGATCGAGATGCGGGGCCTGCTCAAGCGGCTCCAGGGCATGGGCAAGACGATCCTCGTGTCGAGCCACATCCTTCCGGAGCTGGCCGACATCTGCAATCGCGTGGGCATCATCGAATATGGCCGCCTGCTCGCCTGCGGCGACGTTCAGGATCTCCTCACCCAGGTCCGCGGTCGACCGACGCTCGTGATCCGCGTGGCCGGCTCGCCCGAGGCCGCAGCTCGGACGCTCGAGAAGGCGCCGGAGGCCGCGGCCGTGACCATTCGCGACGGCGCGGTCGTCGTGGCCCTTGCCGATGGCGTGACCGACCACGCGGCGCTCGCCGCGCGTCTCGTGGCCGACGGGCACGGACTGCTCGAGCTTCGCGAGCAGGAAGTGAATCTGGAGACCGCGTTCCTCGAACTCACCCGGGGGTCGCTGGCGCGGCCCGCGGATCATTGACCCAGCGGAGGATCCGGCCATGCCGTCGCTCTCGTTCCGGGTTCCGTTCCTGTGGGCAGCGCTCGCCGCGACGACCGTCGCCGGCCAGCCGGAGGTCGAAGCCGTGCCTCCGCCGTCGGCGGGGCCTGTCGCGCCCTCCGCGCCCGCCGCCGACATCGCCTACGCCCTCGGCTACCGCATTGGCGGGCAGATTCTCGCCGACCACGAGGGCATGGGGTTGGAGCTCGACCGCGCGGCGCTCGCCCGCGGGCTCGCCGACGCGGCCAACGGAGCGAAGCCCGCGATCGACGAGGCACGATGCGCGAAGGCGCTCGCGGCCTTCGAGGCGACGCTCGGCCAGCGGCGGGCCGCGTTCGCGGAGCGGATGCGCGAGGCGGCGCGGACGAACCTGACGAAGGGCCGGGAATTTCTCGCGGCCAACGCGGGCCGGCCCGGTGTCGTGTCCCTGCCGAGCGGGCTGCAATACGAGGTCGTCAAGACAGGTACGGGTGTCGTGCCCGGCCCGACCGACGTCGTCACGGCTCACTACCGCGGCACGCGGATCGACGGCTCGGAGTTCGATGCGACCGATCGTGGCGGCGAGCCGGCCAGGTTTGCGCTCGGCGACGTGATCCCCGGATGGCGGGAGGCGCTCCAGCTGATGAAGGTCGGTTCGACCTGGAAACTCTGGATCCCGGCCGATCTCGCGTATGGTTCGGACGGGGCTCCGCCGGCGATCCAGCCCAACGAGGTCTTGGCCTTCGAGATCGAACTGGTCGGCAGCAGGCCACCGGGCGCGGCGGACCGCCCCTGATCCCGGGCCGCACGATCGATCCGATCGTCACCATCGCGACGGACCAAAAGCCGGCTCGATCGGCCTCTTTCGCGGTTTCCCCCTGGAAATCCCGGTGTGTCGATCAGGCTCGCCGGGCGGCAAAGTTTGCGCCGTCTCCTTGATTTGCCTGACCGGCAAACTACCTTTGACGCCAAAGCGTGCCTTCCCCTTGCAACCGGTTCGGGGCCGGCGACGCCGTCACGGAAACGAAATCCTTCTCGGGAGATAGATCGAAATGTTGGCGCATCGTCGCTGGATGAAGATCGCCGCAGCCGTCACGTTCGCCGCCGTCACCACGGCCGCGTGCGACGCGCATGCCGGCTGGCACCACCGTTATGCGGGCTACGGCTCGTCGGGCGGCTCGTCGGGTGGTTCCTCGGGCGGGTCGTCGGGCGGCTCGTCGGGCGGCAGCACCGGCTCGTGGGGTGGCGGCTCGTCCGGCGGCTCCTATGGGTCGTATGGCTCGTCCGGCGGCAGCTGGGGATCGCACCATGCGTACAAGCGCGCCATGCGGGCCTATCGTCATGGCTCGTCGGGCGGCTCCTCGGGTGGTTACGTCGCGGGCTACGGCGGCTCGTCGGGTGGTTCCTCCGGTGGTTCCTCCGGCGGCGGCTACGGTGGCTCGTCCGGCGGCAGCTCCGGTGGCTCGTACGGTGGCTCGTACGGTGGCTACGCCGCCCCGGCCTACTCGAGCGGCATGCCGATCCAGTCGTATCGCGTGATCAACGAGACGCCCTCGACGGTCGGTGGCGAGGTGATCACGACGCCGGCCGTGCCCGCCGCGATCGATGCGACCAAGTCCGAGCAGGTGCCGGCCGATGCCGCGCTGCTGGTGGTCGAAGTTCCCGCCGAGGCAAAGGTGTTCGTGAATGGCGCCGAGACCACGTCGACGGGCGGCCGGCGCCGCTATCTGTCACGGGGCCTCGCCGCCGGCAAGCATTACGAGTTCGTGCTGCGGGTCGCCGTCGATCGCGCTGGCAAGACTGAGGAGCAGACGAAGGTGGTCTCGGTCGGTGCCGGCGAGCGGACCAGCGTGTCGTTCGTCGAGGCCGCCCCGAGCACGAGCCTGACGCTCCGCGTGCCTGCCGGTGCGACGGTCTGGCTGGCCGGCAACGCGACCGCCGCGGCGGGCGAGGTGCGGCACTTCGAGACCACGACCCTCCGCGCCGGACAGGTGTGGCGGGGCTACGAGATCAAGGTCGCGACGGTCGTCGACGGCCGCGAGCGGATCGTCTCCAAGACGATCGACCTCGCCGCCGGAGACACCGTCGAGCTGGCCCTGGATCCGGCCGCTGCCGCCGCCGAGGCCACCGCGTCGCTGCGGTAGCCTCGCACAACCGGTTTCCGTGACCTGACACGCTCCCGCGCGGCCCCGTGCCGCGCGGGAGTTTTTGTTGCGCCCCGTGCCTCCGCTGGCTCGGGGCCTTCACGGATCCCACGTGAGCCTCGCGCGTCGTCGCGCCCAACC
>CAIXGY010000248.1 GCA_903919035.1 uncultured Planctomycetaceae bacterium
TCGAAGGTGAAGACGGCCAGGTCGATCTCGCCGGGACCGATCGCGGCCGTCTCCCAATCCACCGGCATGATGCGGTCGTCGGCCCAGAAGGCGTTTCGCGTGGTGAACTCTCCGTGGATGAGCGTGGGCGGCGCGGCGACAAGCACGGAGATCCGCTCCCGGTAGGCGGCCACCACGGCATCGAGCCACGGATACTCCGCCGCCAGCGGGCGTGCCAAGTCGCACGTCCGGTCGAGCCAATGCGCGTAATATGGAGCGTCGTAGCGCGAGAGGATCCGCCAGGCGGGGTCATCGAGCCGCCGCTCCGCCCAGGCGTGGAGGGCGGCCAGCCAGCGGACGGCGGCGACCGTGGCCCCCTCGTCGGATGCCTGGGCGCTCGTGAGGCCGTCGTCGTAGAACCGCATCACGAGCGCGACGTCGCCCGTGGCCGGATCGTGGAAGCTGCCCCAGACGTGCGGCAGCGACAGCGGGGCGTCGCGGAGCACCGTGGCGTAGACGGCCGCCTCGTGGGCCAGGCCGCGGTGCGGCGATGTCGCGTCGAGATCGACGCCGCTGGAATACTTGCAGAGCAGCAGTTCACCCGAGCCGTCGGCGAACCGGACGCGGACGATTTCGGCGAGATAGGTGCTCGTGCGCGGGCTGGGGCGGCGGCTGGTGATGCGAAAGGGCCCCCGCGCGGCGATCTCGGCGGCGAGCACCTGCTCGAGGCCGCGGCGCAGGATGGCCCGCGCGGGGGGCGTGCCAGGATGCGCGGCGGAGTCGGGGTCGGTCACGCGGTGGATCCGTGGAGTGCGACGTGGCGAACTGCGGGCCGGCGCCGCGGCGACTCGCCAGAGAATACCAGCGGGCACGGGTCGCACGCGGCGACCGTTCAACGGTCGTTCATCGGGTATCTTGCACGCATGCGGATCTGTCTCGTCTCGCTCGAATATCCCCCGGAGACCGGCTGGGGCGGCGTGGGCACGCAAACCTGGGTCAAGGCCCGCGGGCTGGCCTCGCGCGGCCACGAGGTGCACGTGCTCGCCTGCTCGGCCGACGACCAACGCGACCTGCGCACCGAGACGCACGACGGCGTCACCGTGCACCGCCTGCACCCGCCCGGCTACGAGTTTCCGGTGTATGGCAAGCCGCTGTGGCTCGTCGGCTACGCCCTCGCGGTCGCCGGCGCGCTCCACGACCTCATGGAGCGGCACCGCTTCGACGTGCTCGACTTTCCCGAGTTCGGCGGCGAAGGGTTCGCCTATCAGCTCGACCGCACCCGCTGGAACTGGGCTCCGGTCGTGGTGCAGATCCACGGGTCGATGGCGATGTTCGTCGAGCACATGGGCTGGCCCGAGCGGGGCAGCCACCTGCACGAGGTCGGTGGCTTCCTGGAGGCGTTTTCCCTGCGAAACGCCGACGCGATCATGTCGTGCAGTTCGAGCGCGGCCGACGTCGTCGCGCGGGCCTACGGGCTCGACCGGGCCGCGATCGACGTCGTCCACTGCGGCGTCGACACCGCACTGTTTCATCCGGCCGCCGCGGGCGCGGCGCTCGCCGCCCGGCCGACCGTGCTCTTCGTGGGTCGGCTCGTCGGCAACAAGGGGGCCGAGACGATCGCCGAGGCCGGGTTCGTGCTGCGACGCAGGTATCCCGATCTCCGCCTGGTGTTCGTGGGCGAGGGCTCGTCGGTGCCGGAACGGATCCGCGAGCGGGCCGCCGCCGAGGGGGCCGAGTCGCTCGTCGAACTGCCCGGCCACGTGCCCCTCGACGACCTGCCCGACCGCTATCGAACGGCCCACGTCTTCTGCTCGCCGGCCACCTACGAGGGCTTCGGGCAGACCGCGATCGAGGCCCAGGCCTGCGGCTGCCCGGCGGTCGTGAGCAGTGGCGGCGGCGGCGCCGAGGCCGTGGCCGACGGCGTGACCGGATTCGTCGTGCCACCGGGCGACGTGGCGGCCACCGCGCGGGCCCTCGACGCGATCCTCGGCGACCCGGCGACGCGGGCCCGCATGTCGGCGGCGGCGCTGGACCGGATCGCCGACTATTTCGCCATGGATCGCTACATCGACCGGGTGGTGGCCGTCTACGAGAAGGCCGTGGATCGCTCGCGGCGGCTGCCCGACGAGGAGAAGGAGCGGCTCGATTGGCGGCGGCCCAGCGGTCCGTTCGTCGCCCCGGCCGCGGCCGTGGAGACGCCATCGTGAGGCAGGGCCGCCACGGGCCGATCCCCGAGGGCCGCCACGACCTCCGCTCCCTGTGGGCGTCGGGCCGCCGGCTGACCGCCGAGACCCGCCCGCCCTGGCTGGCCGCGGAAGACGCGTCGGGCTATCGGCTCGTCGCCAGTCCGTCGCTCGCGGATGTGTCGGCCGCCGCCCGCGACGCCGCCGAGGACGAGTTCAACGCCATGGAACTGGCCCGGCTCGTCGTCACCGACGATCCACGCGACGCCGACGTGCGTCATGTCTACGTGGCCGCCCCCCGACCCGAGCCCGTGTGGAGCATCGGGATCGTGTCCGGCGACGCACCGTGGTCGCTCGCCGACGCGAGCGGGTCGAATCCAGTCCTCACGGCCGCCGACGTGCCCGGCGCCGCGGCGACGAGCGTGGCCGATCCCTTTCTCCATCGGGATGCCGACGGCGGCTGGCGGATGTTCTTCGAGGTGGACAATTGGAGCACGTGGAAGGGTGAGATCGGCCTGGCGACGAGCCGCGACGGCCTGGCGTGGCGGTGCGAGGGCATCGTGCTCGCCGAGCCGTTTCACCTCTCCTACCCTCACGTGTTCGCGGCCGACGACGGCGAGATCTACATGATTCCCGAGTCGTCGCAGGCCGCGGCCGTGCGGCTCTACCGCGCACGGCGGTATCCGCACGACTGGGAGCACGTCGGCGACCTCGTGACCGGCCTGCCGTTCGCCGATCCGACGGTGGTCCGCCACGCTGGCCGGTGGTGGTTGTTCGCCGAGACGAGCGGCGGCGCCGACGACACGCTGCGGCTGTACCACGCCGCCGCGCTCGCGGGCCCCTGGGTCGAGCATCGCTCGAGCCCGATCGTCCGCGGCGATGCGACGTGCGCCCGGCCGGCCGGCCGGGTCGTGGCCGCCGCCGGCCGGCTCGTGCGGTTCGCGCAGAACTGCCGGCCCGCCTACGGCACCGCCGTGCAGGCCCGCGAGATCGTGCGGCTCACCGTCGACGACTATGAAGAGCGGCCGCTCCACGCGGCGCCGATCCTCGGCCCCGGCACCGGCTGGAATGCCGGCGGCATGCACCACGTCGATCCGGTGGAGGTCGACGCGGGCCGCTGGCTGGCGGCCGTCGATGGCTGGCGGATGGAGGAGGAGGTGGCATGACGTCGCCCGCCGGAGGGCCGCCCGACGATGCCGCGCTCGCCGCGGCGCTGACACCGCTCGTCGCGCGTGACGGAGGCCCCGTGACGCTCGTGGCCCGGCGGCCGAACGCGTGTTTCAGTTCCTCGACGACGGAGATCGTCGCGGTGCGCGTGCCTGAAGGCGGCGTCCGCGAGGTGTTCGTGAAGTACGCGCGGCAGGCGCCGGACCCCGAGCCCCGGTGTCGCCACGACGTCGGCTACTGCAGCCTCGTCTACGAGCGGATCGTGCATCGCCTGCCGGTGGCGACGGTGCGGTCGCTCGGGACGCTGACGGTCGGGGAACCGCCCGTGGCGGCACTCGTGCTCGAGCACCTCGCCGGCAGCCTCCGGGTGAACGAGGCCCCGGACGACTCCGGCGTGGTCGCGGCGGCCGAGTGGTGCGGGCGGCTCCACGCCTGGGGCGGCGAAAGGCTCGCGGATCCCGCCCTCGGGTTTCTCGACCGCTACGACCTCGCCTACTACCGCGCCTGGGCGACGCGGGCCCGCCGGCTGGCCGCGGCCGCGGGACCGGTGCCGGGGTGGCTGGAGCGGGTGTGCGGCACCTTCGACGACCTGGCTCCCGCACTCGTTTCAGCGGCAGGCACGATCATTCACGGCGAATATGGTCCGCAGAACATCCTCTGGCGCGATGGCGTTGTGCATCCGGTGGACTGGGAATCGGCGGCGGTCGGTGCGGGGGAGATCGATGTCGCCACGCTCGTCTTCGATTGGCCGGCGGCCACGATCCGCCGTGCGACCGACGCCTACTGGCAGGCGCGGGGCGTGGCACCGCCGCCGGACTGTGCCGCGGTGTTCACGGCCGCCACGCTCTACACATGCCTCCGCTGGCTGCCGGATCCGGCGGTCGGCGGCAGCGCGGAATGGCAGGTGGGCCTCGCCCGCCTCGCCCGCACCGCGGCCCGATCGGCCTGATACGGCTCACACGTGATCCTCGCGCGTCACCGCGCCTGTCCCGGCGTCGGGGCTGACCAGCCCCTCGAGTGGGGCTCTGGAAGCACGCGCAGGCATGGATGTCGGAGCGCAGCGGACATGCAGAGAGCCGAAGCCGGGCACCGATCCGCCGTAGGTGGATTGGTCGGGCGGGGGCGGTGCGGCGTCGAGCCGCTACGGCCACAGGTTGTAGCGAAGGATGCAGCGCAGGGCGGAGACGCCGTCCCGCCAGCCTATCTTCTTGCCCTCGGCGTAGGTCCGCCCCGAGTAACTCACCGGCACTTCGTAGATGCGACAGCCCAGGCGGGCCACCTTGGCCGTGACTTCCGGCTCGAAACCGAAGCGGTCCTCGACCAGCGTGAGCCGCCGAAGCACCTCGCGACGGAACGCCTTCGAGCAGCACTCCATGTCGGTGAGGTTGATGTTGGAGAGCATGTTGCTGAGCGTCGTCAGCAGCCAGTTGCCCACGGCATGCCAGTAGTAGAGCACGCGATGCGTGTGGCCGAGGAATCGCGTGCCGAACACGACGTCGGCTCGGCCATCGAGCAGCGGCCCGAGCAGGGCGGGGTATTCCCGCGGGTCGTATTCCAGGTCGGCGTCCTGCACGATCACGAGATCACCCGTCGCCGCGGCGAAGCCGGTCCGCAGGGCCGCCCCCTTGCCGCGGTTGCGATCGTGAAGTTCGAGCACGATGTGCGGCCGCGAGGCGGCGTACTCGACGAGCCACTCGCGGGTGCCGTCGGTCGAGTGGTCGTCGACGATGACGACCTCCCTCCCGAGCCCGTCCGGCAGCGAGGCCGCCTCGACGCGGGCGATCGCCTCCGGCGCCGCCGCACGTTCGTTGAAGACCGGGATCACGATCGAGAGCTTCACGGTGTCGTTCCTGCGGTGCTGCGGGCATTCCGCCACCGCGCGACCGCCGCGCCGCCGGCGGGCACGGCCACGAGCAGGAACGAGAGCCAGGCGGAGATCACGAGCCAGTGCGAATAACGGTAGTTGACCGCGGGGGCGAGGAACACGAGGGTGGCCTCCTGGGCCAGGCCGCTCACGGCGAGGAAGAACGGCAGCGCCGCGCCCCGAGTGACGTCGCGGACCGACCAGAGCGCGATGCCCGCGCCGAGCGCGAGATAGAGGCCGGGCCAGAAGAGGCAGGTCCGGCGGGCCAGCCAGACGGTCGTGTCCCGCAGCCCGCGCTGCAGCGCCGTGAGCTTGTAGTCGTGTCGCAGCAGGGTCGCGACGCCCGCCGCATCGCGGTCGCCGAAGCCGGTGAGGGGCTCGAGCCGGACGCACTGGCTCGCCGCATCGCCGCTGAATCCCAGGTTGGCGGCGAAGGATTCCAGGCGATGCGCGAGGTAGGCACCGGGATGCCGGCGGATCGCCTGTCGCCAGACCCGCTTCAGGGTCGGGCTGGGCTGGACGTTGAGACCGGCCGCGAGCATGTGATTCCAGTCGCGTCGTCCTTTTTGCAGTCGCTCGAGCGTCCACTCGCCGCCGGGAGTGTCGCCCGCCAGCGCGACCCGGTCGTCGGCGGCGATGAAGTCCACCGAGCCGAGTCCGCGGGCCACGCCGGCGATGTCGTAGGCCGCGACCGATTTCCAGGGATGCTCGGGGACGTCGGTCAACAGGGCGTTCATCCGCGTCGCCAGCCCCGCGCAACCGACGGCCGCGACCAGCCCGAGCCCGAGGCTGCGGACGAGCCGCGGCGGGCGGGCCGCGAGGGAGTGGATCGCGAAGGCGCTCGTGATCCAGACCGCACCGATGGCGTTGTAGCGCAGGGCCGCCGCCAGCACGAGGCAGCCGCCGAGAACCGCCACGCCCGCCGTGAAGCGGCCACGGGCCCCGCCGTCACGCCACGTGCGCACGACGGGCACGAAGCCGAACGCGAAGAGCAGCACGCCCGCGAGCAACGCGTCCTTCACGATGAATCCCATCACGCAGGCCACGGGCGGAAACAGGAGCGCCGACCAGAGCACGGCGATCCGGCCCGCCGTCGGTCGTGTGCCGGCCGCCCGGACGACGAGCCAGGCCCCGGCCCAGCCCAGACAGAGCTGGAGGGCGAGCATCGGGAACGGTCCGGCGGCCACCTCGTCGAGCCATCGCCAGATGAAGCCCATGACCGGCGGATGCCAGTCGTTGAGCTTCCCGGCACGGGCCTGGAGGAGCTGGTCGATCGAGTCCCACATCATCATGCCCGGGTACACGAGGAGCAGGTTGAGCCCGACGCCGGCGAGCGCGGCCCACCTCGGGGCGAGATCGTGACGCCGCCGGGGCTCCGCCCCCGGCCGCTCGATCGGCGGGGATGCCCTCATGACCGTTCCTCCGGCCGCGCGTCCTGCAGCCCCGGCGCGAGTGCCTCGGCCTGCTGGAACGCCAGCCGCGCCTCCTCGTGACGCCCCAGCCGGTCCAGCGCGCGGCTGCGGATCAGGCTGGTCGCGGCGATGCGTTCGGTCAGGCCGGGTCGGGAGTCGAGCGACTCGAGGGCCGAGTCGGCATCGCCCGCTTCCAGGTGCAGCCGGGCCAGCCAGACCAGGATCCAATCGATGCCGGGGATCTGCTCGTTGACTTCGGCGAGCAGCGCGAGCGCCTCGGGAATGCGGCCCATCTCTTCCAGCATCGAGGTGAACGCCGTGTGCAGGTCGAGGTGGGTCGGCGCCAGGGCGAGGCCGCGACGGAACAGCGACTCGGCCTCCTCGTGGTTGCCAGTCTGGCTCTCGAGCCTCGCGCGCTGGGCGAACACCGAGGGATGATCCTGCGCGACGGCGCGACTCCGCGCCAGGGCGGCCGCGACGAGATCGTCGAGGCCGCGTTCGATGAGCGGCTTGATGAACCGCAGGTCGGTCGTCAGGGGCCACGGATCCATTCGCACCGCCGCGTCGACCGCCACCGCGGCGGCCTCGATGTCACCCGCTTGAAAGAGCGCCTCGGCAAGATTGCCGTACGCCCACGCGGGCTGGTCGCGGTCGAGCGCGATGGCAGCGCGGTAGCCGCGAATCTCGCCGTCGAGGTCGCCCCGGCGGGCCGCGAGCCGGGCCTCGAACCGCCGCACCCGCTGCTCGTCCGGACGCGCGGGCCCGGCCGCCACGGGCTTCGTCAGGGCGGCCCGCAGTTCCGCCACGAGCAGCGGCCCGAGTGGGCCGAGGCCGGCCCGCGTGACGAGCGTGTGGTGGTTGCCGGGCAGCGTGATGACCCGCACGCCCCCGAGCGCCACCTCGCCCCAGCCGCCGGTCGGATCGCTCCGCCACCAGGCATCCTGCTCATCGGTCCGAAACACCACGATCTCACCCGCATGAAATGCGGCCGGGCTCGCGGCGAGGGCCCGGTAGAAAAACCCGCGTACCGTCGGGGACGTCGGCGTGTTGGCCGTGTCGAATCCGCGGCGGTCGAGGTCGGCACGGTCCTCGATCACGCCCAGAAACGACACGGCCATGCCGGCCGAGGCGAGGTGTCGCGCGATCGAGAGCGCGAGGTGGGCTCCCAGGGAATAGCCCGCCAGGGCATACGGGCCCGGCCAGCGATCGCGGAGCAGCGTGGCGTAGCAGGCCGTCAGCGTGGGCAGGTCGGCATGCGGCGACCGGGCGATCTCCATCCGACTGGCGTGGAACGACGCCACCGGCAGGTCACCGCCGACGGCCTCCGCGAGCGAACCGGCGAAATAGGTGGAGCCGTCCACGTCGTGGGTCAGCACCAGCGGCGGGCCGCCAGCGCCGGCCTGGATGTCCGCCAGCTCGACCGGCAGTTGAGGCCGGAGGTGGTCACCGATGTGGGCCGCCAGCGCCGCCGCCGACGGGGCGCGCATGAACGCGGCCGGCGACACGCTGACGCCGAACCGTTTCTCGATCGCGAGGAGAACGTCGAGCGCGGCGATCGAATCGCCGCCGAGGTCGAAGAATCCGGCGTCCGCAGGCACCTCATCGAGTCGCAGCGCCGTCTTGAAGATGTCCGCCACGGCGTCGCACGCGGCCTGGTCGGCCGTGCCACGTCGGGCCTGCGGGGCGTCTTCGCCCGCGAAGCGGACGGCGAGGTCCCGCCGGCTCACCTTGCCGACGCGGCTGGTCGGAATCTGGGACACGATGAACAGCCGCTCGGGCACCATGAAGCTCTTCAGGCCGCGGGCCGCCCAGCGCAGGATGTCATCCTCGGCGGGGCTCGGCGTCGAGCGGCACTCGACGACGGCAGCCACCCGCGCCCCGAGGATCGGGTCGGGGAGCGCGAACGCCACGGCGGCGGTCACGTCCGGGTGTGACACGAGCGCCGCCTCGACGGCGGCCGGATGCACCTTTTCGCCACCGCGGCTGATGACGTCGTCGGAGCGACCATCGATGAACAGGAATCCATCCGCATCGATGCGTCCCCGGTCGCCCGTCCGCAGGCGGCCAGCGGCGTCCACCTGCTCGCCGCGGCGGCCGTCGCCCCCCACGAGGCGGTTCACGAAGCCGCCCGAGAGGGCGATCTCACCGGTCTCTCCCGGCGAGACCGGCGTTCCGTCGGCACCGACGATGTCGACCCGCCACGCGGGATGGATCCGGCCGACAGCGCCGTCCGGTCCGCGGTGGCCCGTCGCCGGGGTGGCCGCGATGAACGGAGACGCCTCGCTCAGCGCGTAGAACTGCACGACCCGGGCGTCGAAACGCTCCCGGAGCCGTGCCACGAGCGCCGGCTCGACCCGATCGGAGCCGATGGACATGAGCCGCAGCGGCATGGTGGCCGGTCGCCAGCCGCTCTCGTCGCAGGCGTCGAGCAGTCGCCGATGGATCGTGGGCGCGGCCGAGATGTAGGTGGGCCTGAATCGGTCGAGCCAGTCGAGGATCTCGCGCCGGGAAAATCCCGGCGCCCAGACGACGGCACCGCCCGCCGCGAGCACCGGCAGCGAACTGCGAAACAGGCTGTGCAGGTGCGCGATCGGCATCATGCACAGCGACACGTCGGAGGGCACCGCGCCGATCCAGTCGCGATAGGCCCGGACACCGGTCCAGAGGCTCTCGTGCGTGATCGCCACGACCTTCGGCGTGGAGCTGGTGCCGCTCGTCAGGCAGAGCAGGGCGTCGTCGGCAGCCGTCGGCGGGTCCGCGGGCCGGGGCGTTTCCGCGGCCGGGCACCGCAGGTCGAACGTGCCGGCGGCGGCACCCGGCCGCGGCACCGCCCGCAGGAGCATGATGCCGCGATCCCGCACCAGGGCGGTGAGCGCGGCGTCGGGCCGCTCCTCCATCACCACCGCACGGATCGGCAGGGCGTCGAGCACGCGGGCATATTCCTCGGGCTGCTCGTGGGCCGGCACCGGCAGCGGAGTGGCCACCGCCGACACCGCCAGGAGCACCGCCAGCGCGACGGGACCGTCAGCGAGCGCCACGAGTACGACGTCGCCGCGGCCGATGCCGCAGGCCCGCAGTTGTCGCCCCGCCTCCGCGATCACGTCGAGCAGGCCGCCGTGCGTGAGGAACTCGGCGTCGTCCACACCGCCGAGAGCCGGGGCGTCCCGCCGCCCGTCCGCGGCCCGTGACAGCCAGGCCGTGACCGTGTCGTCGTGCATGATCGTCACGCCATCGCCACGTCGATCGCCCGCTCGCCGGAGAATGGTCGCCGGCCGTGGGCGACCACCTCGTTGTCGATGAGCACGACGTCGCCGCGCCGCCAGGCGAAGGCGTGCTCCTCGGCCTCGAGTGCGGCGGCGATGGTCTCGATGGCCGCCGCCGGGATCGACCCACCGTCACCGAACGTCACCGTCTTCGGGAATCGAGCCTCGGCGCCGAAGGCGGCCCGCATCTTGGCCACGTGCGCCGGGCCGAAGTACGCCGGGTGCCAGTTCACGGCCTGGTTCGTCCAGATCTCCTCCCCCGTGACCGAATGGCGGAGCAGGGCCGGAGCCCGCATCCGGACCACGAGGCCGCCGTCGTCATTCCAGGTCCACTCCGCGGACTGCTCTCGCAGTCGCGCCTCGACGACGTCGCGATCCTCGCTGCCGTAGGACTGCTGCCACGACTTTCCGAAGCCCGGGCCGCCGCGCAGGTTCGTGAGGTAGACGAGTCCCCGCTCGCGAAACTCGTCGACGAGCGCCGCCGGCAGTCGGGCGCGAACGCGACGCATGTCACCGAGTGGCGTCTCGCCGCGGTCGGTCGGAGCCACGCGGCAGAAGAACCAGATGCGACGTGGTACCTGGGGCAGATAGGTCGCCTCGCAATGCAGGGGAATCGACGCCTGTGCCGCGTATTCGGTCGAGGTGTAGACGAGGCCTTCGATCGACGACCGCGGCGTGGCGCCGCCGATGTAGGGCAGCAGCGTGGGCGTGAGCGCTTGGCAGGCCCGACCGAAGTCGGCCGAGGTGCGGATGCCGGTCTCCCGGAAGAGCACGGCGCCCGCCTGGGCGATCTCGGTCGCGATGCGGTCCTGATGCTGCCGCAGCCAGTCGGCCGTGGCTTCGGCATCCAGGCCTCGCACATCGTGGCACTCGACCCACGGGGGCGACGTCGTTCGATCGTGATCGCTCATGCGTGGCTCACCAGCCTGGCAGGTGTCGAGGGGCGCGACGATGGTCCGACCACCCGGCATGCCGGGGCCGGTCGCGAGAACCGCAACGTAGCCGACCCGCCGAGCAGCGGCAACCGGCGGGTGCGCACGCCAGCAGCCCCGCGGTGCCGCTTCATCCCCGGGACGAAACCGCCTCGATGAGCCGAGGCAGCACCCGCCGGGCATCGAAGAACTCTTCGGCAAGCGCGCGTGCCGCGCGGCGGTGGGCGGCGACGTCGGCGTTCAGCGCTTCGACCGCGGCGGCCGCGTCGTCGGTCGTGGTGAACGAAAACAGCCCTGCGCCGACCGGGAGCCGCGACGTGAAGCCCGTGTCGTGGGCGATCACCGGGCGGCCCGAGGCCAGGTAGCACACGCTGCGGTCGCTGAACCAGCCGCACCGCGAACGCACGTAGCCCTGCTTCGCGATCGCGAGTTCGGCCTTCGAGCCCTGCACGAACCGCTGGTAGTCGTGTGGAGTCGCGCAGAGCGCGGCGGGGTCGAGCAACCGCCAGCCGTGGTCGCGGAGCGCGGCGAGATCGGCCGTCTCATCGGGATGGATCGCCAACGCCGGCAGGCAGGGCTCCGACGTGCGGCGCGGCAGGTCGACGAGCTCGCGCCAGGCGTGGGCCTTCTGGCCGTGGAAGACGCCCTCGTGGGTGACCGAGCCGTAACTGCGCCAGTTCGCGACGGTCGTGAGGCCAGCGTGCTCGACGTGGTCGGCGACCGGCCAGTGATCGAGCACCACGGGCTGGGGCGTCGTGATCCACGCGCGGCCACAGGTGGGCACGCCGCAGCCGGCACGGCCGATGTTCTCGCCGATCGTGACGACGTGCGTGTGGCGGTCGAAGCCCATGTCGATCCCCTGGGCGTGCCACATCTGGTTGAACGCCGGGTCGAGGTCGAGGAACACCCGCTGCGGGATCGCATCGACGAGGGCGGGGTCGCGGAGCATGCCCGAGACGTTCAGAAGCAGGTCAGCCCGACGGGCGCGTTCGACCAGGGACTCGTGCGACAGGCCCACGGTCGTCCGCGTGCCCGCGCGAAGCAGCGCCGCCGAATCCTGGAGACCGAAATCGGCGGCCAGGCTGCGGAAATACGTGGCCGCCGCTGACGCCGCAAAGGCCGCGTCGCTCTCCTCGGTCGGCACGGTCGCCGGATCGACGAGCGTCACCTCGTGGCCGAGGGCCCGCAGGCCGAGCACGTATTGCAGGATGGCCCAGGTCGCGCCCCCCTGTCCGGGCTGCGCGGCGACCATCCCGGCGACCACGATCGAGAGGCGGCTCATGGCTGGCTCATCGTGGACGAGGCGAGGAGCGCTTCCGCCGACGCCACCGCCTCCAGGGGAGTCGCCGCGAACCGCACGCGGGCCGCATCGAGCGCCGTCGCGTCGGTGAACCACGTGTCGCGAAAACCGAAAATTTTTCCGTTGGCGGTGTCGCAGACCACGTGGGGGATGCCGGCCAGCAGGCAGAGCAGATGCGCGTGAAGTCGGTTCGTGATCACGACGCGGCCGCGGGAGAGAATCCGCAGGCCGCGGAGCGCGCGATCCTCGGCGAGTTGGTCCCAGAGCCAGGGCAGATGCCGCCAGGCGATGCGGCGGCGGAGCGGGCAAGGCTCGTCGGCCGGCGGCGGCCACGGGGGCAGCGGCCCGAGCCACGCCTTGAAACCGCGGGCCGCGGTGCACAGATCGGCCGCCTCGGCGGGGGGCAGAATGCCGCCGGGCACCGTCCAGTCACGGGCCATCCAGCCGGCGGGCAGGGACGGCGGGGGACCGAGCGACTCGGCGTCCTGCCGCCACAGGGCGAGCACCGGCACCTCGGCAGGAGTTCGGGCGGTTGGCAAGGCGAGGGCGAGCGCCGTGTCGGGGCACAGCGCGGCAGTGACGCCGGGAAAATGTCGGCGGGCGAAGTCGAGGCTGACACGGTCCCGCAGGAGCAGCGTCACGTCGCGCTGCCGACGGAGGAGATCGGCCGTCTCCGCGATCGCCGCGGCCGACCGGAACCAGATGCTCTGTGGCAGTTGGATGATCCGGCGGTCTGGAAGGTCGGCGAGGATCCGGGTTCGCGAGCCGTGCTCGCGAGGATAGACGTCGCCGAAATTGCCGCCGCCGAGCAGCAGGATCGGCCCCTCGGGCAGGGCTGCCCGCAGGACCCGGGGGTCGTAACTCCACGCGTCGCATGCATACGCGACGGTCACGTCGAGCTCGGCGAGGAGCAGTCGGGTGGCCTGCCAGATCGCGGCGTCGCCGGCATTCCAATGGTCGGGATACAACGCGAGCGCGCACCGCGTGCCCGGCGGCAGGAGGCCGCGCCAGGTGTTCGTCAGGATGGCCCGGCAGTCGTCCAGCACTCGCGCGTCCCAGGTCGTCACTCGGGTGGCGTTCCGCCACCGCGACACCCCGCGGCATCTGTCGGTGTCAGGTCCACGAGAATACACTCCAGGAACTGGCGTCCCTGGTGGCACGCGTGACCCTCCATGATCATCTCGCACACGCACCGGGCGATCTTCGTCCACATTCCCAAGACGGCGGGCACGAGCATCACGGCCCTGATCGAGCCCGAACTCCGCTGGAACGACCTCGTGCTCGGTGGGACGACGTTCGGGGAGCGGATTCAGCCGGCCTACCAGGAGCGGTTCGGCCTCTCGAAGCACATGCGGGCCCGTGACATCCGCAGAGTCGTGGGGGAGGAACTCTGGGCCGCGTATTTTTCCTTCGCCATCGTGCGGCACCCCTACTCCCGGCTCGTCTCCTTCTACAACTGGAAGCGGGGCGCGGTCGCCCGCGCAGCCGCGGAGTCCCCGCTCTGGTCATGGCCCGCCACCCAGGCCTACCAGGAGACCGGGAGCTTCTCCGACTTCATCCGCCACGAGAAATTCCTCACGTCGCGAGCCGGCCAGCCGCAGGCCGACTGGGTGTGCGATGACGATGGCAGGTGCATCGTCGATTTCGTGGGCCGGTTCGAGGAACTGCCCGCGGCCCTCGGCACGATCGCGCAGCGGCTCGGGCTGCCGCGCGGTGATCTCGGCGTGCACAATCCATCGGCGTCGGACCGGCCGCTCGCGGACTTGTTCCAAGGCGACGAGGACTACCGGTTCGTGCACGACTTCTACCGTCGCGACTTCGACCTGTTCGGCTACGACCCCGCCCTCCGCCTCTGACGCCAGGCCACAGTTTCGATGCGCTGCTCCCGACTGCCCCGCGACCAAGGACTCCTGCCGGGCCACGTGCGGTTCACGGGCGTCGTGACAGACGCCGGCCCCGCCGCCGGGCCAGTCTGGGTCGACGTGGCGGAGTCGCTTGCCGCGGAGGTGCCTGACCGGCTCGACGCCTGGCTCCTCTGGCTCCTGCCGCACGCCTTCGAGACGCAGCAGGAATTGATCTTCGACGGCGCGGTGGATGCCGAGTTGCTCCGCAATGCCCGGGAACTCATGGAGACCTGGTCGCGCTGGCGGCCCGACCGTCGGCCGATCCGCGTGCGGGCGGAGCCGGCCGATGATCCGGGAGCGAGTCGCGCGGCTCCGGCCCGCACCGGGCTCTTCTTCACCGGCGGTGTCGACTCGTTCTTCACGCTCTTTCACCACGACGCGGAGGTCACCGCGCATCCGGCGGCGAACCGGCGGCCGGTGGACGATCTCATCTACGTGTGGGGGTTCGACATTCCGCTCGCGCATCGCGAAGCCTGTGAACGCAAGCAGGCGATCCTCGGCCGGATCGCCGCCGAGGTCGGCAAGCCGCTCATCACGCTCGTGACGAACCTCCGGGACACGGGCATCCGGCAGCCGTGGGGGGCGGTGATGCACGGGCCGGCGCTGGGCGGCGTGGGGCTCCTGCTCGGCGACCGGTGGAAGGAGGTGCTGCTCTCGTCGTGGTTCTGCCGCGGGGACGACGACCCCTGGGGCTCGACGCCGATCACGGATCCGTTGCTGTCGGGGTCGCGGACCCGCACGGTGCCCTACGGGGCGAGCCACGACCGCTTCGAGAAGATCGCGTTCCTGGCGGGGTATCCGCTCGCGCTCGAGACGCTCCACGTCTGCTGGGAGGAGCGGTCCGAGGGCAACTGCGGCCGCTGCGAGAAGTGCTACCGCACGCTGCTCGCGCTCGACGTGCTCGGCGTCCGCGACCGGGCGACCACGTTTCCAGCCGTTCCGCTCGACCTCGGCCGGCTCGCCGAGGTGTGGAAGGACACACCGCTCTTCGTGCGGATGTACGAGCAACTCCGGCGCCACGCGGCCGCCGCCGGCCGTGCCGATGTCGTGGCCGCGATCGACGTCTGCCAGGCGCCGTCACGGTCGTCAGTCTGACGCTGCGTCGGAATCGGCCGCGCTGGTCGGCGAGGCCGTTGGAAAGAGCGGCGGTCCGCGAAACGCACCGTCGCCGCGCAACCGTGCCCGCTCGTCGGCAAGGAATCGCTCGCGAAACGTGTCGTTCACGCCGGTGGATTGCCCCGCGAACGGCTCCGCGGCGGGCAGCGCGCCGGTGGCTCTCCCGAGGCCGAGGTGCGCGAGCACGCGATCGGTCTCCGCGTCGGGCGCCGCGACGAAGTCCTCGTAGCAGATCGACAGGTGCTCAAGGCCGAAAGCGGCAAAAAACCGGTCGAGGAGCGAGTTGTGGCGCTCGATCCGATCCACCGCGGCGGCGATCGCCCCGTAGTCGTAGGAGACCTCGTCGAGCCGGAGCCGCCGCGGCGCGACCCCCGAGGCCCAGGCGCCCGTCTGCCGCATGATGAACAGCGAGATGCCCTGGCGGATGACGTCGCGGCGACGGAGGCGAACGATCTTCCGGCCCGTGAGTGCGGAGAGGAAGTCGGGATACCGGCAGCAGGCCTGCACCTGGCCCCAGAGCATCTTGACGCCGAGGATGCCGCCGAGGCCCTCACGGGCGACGAGGTGGTCGAGGTAACTCTGCACGGGCGCGGCTGGGTCGGGCGTGAAGTCGGGGCGGCAGGCCACCGACTCGGGATTGAAATACTCCATCGGCTTCGGTTCGCCGCCGAGCCGACGCCAGATCTCGCCGGCGACGTAGTTGCTGCCAGAGCGGGGCGTGGTGAGGATCCAGAAGATCATGTGTGGGCCCCTCTCAGGCGACGCCAACCTCCGCCAGCAGGCGGCCGATGATGCGGTCGGAGTCGAAGTGTGCCGCGGCGATCGCGCGGGCGGCCGCGCGGTGGTCGTCGTAGCGAGCCAGGATGTCGGCCGCCGCCGCCGCAGCCTCGTCCGGCGTGCGGAATGTCACGAGGCCGGTGCCCGTGGGCAGGTGGCGGCTGAAGCCCGTGTCCTGGACGAGTGTGGGCCGGCCGCTGGCGAGGTAGCGGACCGTGCGGTCGCTGAACCAGCCGCTGTTCGTGTCGACGTAGACACCCTGGGCCACCGAGAACTCGGCGAGCGAGCCCGACACGTAGTCACGGAAGGCATGGGGATCGGCGGCGACGGCCGCGGGATCGGCCAGCCGCCAGCCGGCGGCCAGGAGTTTCTCGCGGTCGGCCGCGTCGCCCGCGTGGATCGCCAGCGCGACCTCGAACGGCAGGCCGGTGCGGGCGGGCAGATCGAGCACCTTGCGGAACTCGTGGACCTTGAGGCCGAACGTCCGTCCGTCGTGCGTGATCGGACCGAATGGCCCGCGCCAACTGGCGACGGTCGTGAAGCGGCCGCCCGCCGGCGCGTCGTCGTCTCCGCCGAGCGACTCGGCCATCGGCCAGTCGTCGAGCGTGACCGGCGGCAGGACGTGCTGCCAGCGGATGCCGCAGGTCGGGATGCAGCAGTCGGCGGCGCCGACGTTGAGGCCCACCGTGACGTAGGCGTCGTGGCCCTCCAGCCGCGAGCCGCCCGTGCCCTGGGCCTGCCAGAACTGCGTGAAGCCGGGGTCGATGTCGAGGTAGACGCGGTTCGACAGCCGGTCGAAGAGGGGCGGCCAGTCGAGATGGCCGGAGATGTTGAGGAGCACCCGCGCGGCGGCGGCGCGGCCGAAGAGGTCGTCGCGGGTCATGCCGTGGATGGCGCTGCCGCCGTCCACGATCACGGCCGCCGATCCCGTGAGACCGAAGTCGGCGACGACCCGGTCGAAGAACCGGCGATTCTCGCTGACGTCCCACGCGCAGGCCGCGCCGGCCGCATCGACGCAGGCTGCGGAGGCGATCTGCTCGACGAACACCACTCGCCAGCCGAGCCGCTGCAGTCCCCGGAGCCAACTCAGTCGCACCCAGGCCTCGCCACCGTTGCCGGGTTTGTTGGCGAGCGCACCGGCGACACAGGCGAGGCGAGCGGCAGGGGATGGCATCGGTGATTCCGGCGAGTCCGCGGTTCGGCGGCCGACTTGCGTTTCCGCGCCGCGTCGTAAGATGAGCGTCCGGTGACGGTGGGCGGCCGTCCGCCGCTACTGTACGCGATTCCGCCCGCACGCCCGCGGCATCCACCACGCATGCACGCCAGCGCCCAGTCTCCCGCTCCCGAAGCGCACGACGCCGGTTCCCCGCCCTCCGCCGCCGCATACACGGTGGCGAAGCACCACGTGCTCCAACTCGGGCCCGACTGCGAGGCGACCGGCCAGCAAAAAGGCTACGGCCCCGACGCCCTTTGCATCGGCGCCCAGAAGGGCGCCACGACCTGGCTCTACAAGAACCTCGTCTATCACCCGCTCGTCTGGCTGCCGCCGATCAAGGAACTCAACTTCTTCACGTCGGTCCACGTCCTCGGCCACCGCGCCGAAGACAGCCGCCACCGCCAGGAGCAGATCCGCGAGTCGCGGATCTGGTGGCAGCACGCCGTCGGCCGGGATCTCGAACGACCGCAGCGATTCGCCCTGCTCGACCACCTCGCCGACGAGCGGCTGACCACCGAGTGGTACACCGAAATCTTCGACTTCCGTGGGCCCGATCAGGTGGCCGTCGACATCAGTCCCGAGTATTGCCTTCTGCCCCGCGAGGGGGTGCGGCACGCCGTGTCGATCAATCCCGCAGTGCGGGTGATCGCACTGTTGCGGGATCCCGCCGATCGCGCCCTCTCGCACGCCCGGATGCTCGCCGGCGATGACGCCGACGAGTCGGCGATCTGGCGGATTCTGCGTTCCGAGGCGCTCGGGGTGCTGATGCGGTATTCCGACTATCCCCGGTGGCTCGGCCGCTGGCGGGGCGTGGTGCCCGCCGACGGACTGTTCATGGCGACGATGCGGCAGATCCGCCACGATCCCCACGCGGTGCTCGCCCGCATCTGTGTGTTCTTGGGGTTGCCGTTCCACGCCGACCTGTTCCCAGAGGCCCGCGCGCCGGTGTTCGCGGGCCGCCACGACCCCGTCACGGCGGAGATGCGGTCCTTCCTCCGTGAGCGAATGGACCGGATCTACGGCGAACTCGCCGAGCAGTGGCCGGACCT
Organism: uncultured Planctomycetaceae bacterium; assembly: GCA_903919035.1. Taxonomy (GTDB): domain Bacteria; phylum Planctomycetota; class Planctomycetia; order Pirellulales; family UBA1268; genus QWPN01. The sequence continues at coordinate 18,163 of CAIXGY010000248.1, forward strand.
CGCGGCCGAGTTCGCCGCCGACCCCTCACGCGACACCGAGCTTCCGGAGTAGGGTGCTGCGGGATTCGAAAGCGGCAGACAAGATCTTTTGACATCATGATGCGCATCGACTACATCTTGATGCATGCGGACCACCATTACCATCCGTGACGATGTTTTGAAACGAGCGCGGCAACTTGCACTCGCGCGGTCGTGCACGCTGAGCGACCTGGTGGAGGAGTCGCTGCAACGCACGCTCGCCGCCCCGACGGCGGCGTTGCCGCTGGAGCAGGCCGGGATCCCGACGTTCGCCGGCCGTGGTCTGCAACCGGGCGTCGATCTCGACAGCACCGCCAGCCTGCTCGACCTCATGGAGGATCGGTGATCCTCGTCGACGTCAATGTGCTGCTGTACTCGCATCGCGAGGATTCTCATCGGCATGCGGAGTTTCGCGCGTGGCTGGAGAAGGCACTCGACGGACCGGAGCCTTGCGCGGTCTCTGAACTCGTGCTGAGCGGTTGCCTGCGTGTGCTGACGCATCCGCGAATCTTCGATCCGCCGACCCCGCTCGACCAGGCGATCGAATACACATCGTGGATCAGACGTCATCCACGGATGACGGTGCTGGCGGCCGGAGCGCGGCATTGGGAGATCTTCCTGTCGCTTTGCCAGGCCGCTGAGGCCCGTGGCAATCTCGTGAGCGATGCATACCACGCAGCACTTGCCATCGAGACCGGTTCCACCTTCATCACGACGGATCGCGATTACGCCCGGTTCCCCGGCCTGACATTCCGGCATCCGCTCGACACCGCGAAGGCCTGAAACGGTCGGGGCGCGTCGCATTCGCTCACGCGACACCGAGCTTCCGGAGTAGGTCGCCGAGCACCTCGTCGGACGCGAAACAGTCCTCCGCGATGGCGCGGGCGGCGCGAGCGTGACGGGGGTAGTCGCCGAGGATCTCGGCGACGCCGGACGCGGCCTCCTCGAGGGTCGTGAAGGGGACGATCCCGGTGCCGAGCGGGTAGAGGCCGGCCAGGCCCGTGTCCTGTGCCAGGACGGGCCGGCCGCTCGCGAGGTAGCAGATGCTCCGCTCGCTGAACCAACCGCTGCGGGTGTCGACGTACATCCCCTTGGTGGCCATGAACTCGGCCGCGGAGCCGGCGAGGTAGTCGCGGTAGACCCACGGGTCGCAGGCCACGACGGCAGGGTCGGCGAGCGTCCAGCCGTGCGCTGCGAGCGCCGCGAGATCCCGGCTTTCCGCCGCGTGAATGTCGAGGGCCACCTCGAATCGGCTGCCCGTCATCCGGGGCAGGGACAGGTATTTGCGGAACTCGTGGACGCGCAGTCCGTACGTGTGCCCCCGATGCTCGACCGGCGCATAGGGCCCGCGCCAGGCACCGATGCTCGTGAACCGGCCGCCGTCGGCGGGCAGGGCCGGGGGCTGCGCCGGCCACTCGGCGAGCACGATCGGCTGCCGCCACGTGATCCAGTCGATACCACACGTCGGGATCGTGCATGCCGGAGATCCGATGTTCTCCGCGATCGTCACGTGCCGGTCGTGACCGCGGAAGAGATCCGCTTGTCCGAGGTCGCACCACATCTGGCCGAAGCCGGGATCGGTGTCGAGGAACACGCGGAGCGGCGGCGCCGCCAGCAGGTCTTCGTCGACGAGGAAGCCCATCACGTTGACGAGGGCCGCCGAAGTCCGCAGGAACTCGCGGGCCTCCGCCCGCGGCATCCCGTAGACCCTCGTGCCTGAGCCGAAATCGAGCGAGAAGCACTCACCGAGGCCGAACCGCCGCATGACGTCGAGGAAGTAGGCGAGGTTGACCGAGTCCTCCACGGCGCACGGATTGCCCGCTGCATCGACGCACATGTCGGGCTCCAGCCGGTCGAGGAACAAGACCTCCCAGCCGATTCCGCGGAGGCCCAGCAGGTAGTTGAGGAACTGCCAGGTGTGCCCCCCCTGCCGCGGTTTCTGGGCGAGGGAACCGGCGATCGCGATGCGGGGGAGGCGCCCGGCCACGTGCATCCGCTCAGGCGAGCCCGAGCGCCTCCATGTCGGCGCCGCACACCTCGGCGAACACGCCGCGCTGCTCGTCGGTCCAGGTGGTGCGCGGGTCGGGGCGTCGATACTCGCCCGCCCGGCAGCCCCCCGGCGGCGCGAAGCTCGAATTGGCCCGGCGGCCGCGGCGCAGGAACGTGACGGGCCGCTCCTCGAAGGCCGCCCCGAGAAACTCGAGCACGGCCGCCATGGTGGTCGCCGGGTTGTCCTCGAGGTCGCGGTGCCGCACCGCGCGGCAGCGGTCGGGATGCTGCCGCTCGAAGTCGGCCGCCGACCGGACGTGGTCCCGCCACGTCTCGCAGGCGACCCGAAAATCCTTCGTCCACGCCGGGAGAAACTCGGCCTGCCGCATCCGCTCGGCGGCGTCTCCGGTGAGCGTCCGCGGCACGTTGATCATCGAGTTCACGACTTCGCGGCCATCGCGGATGATGTGCAGGAAGCGGGCGCCGGGAAACAGCCCCGCGAGCGTGTCGACCATCAGCGCGTGGGCCGGCGTGTGGTCCACCCAGCGGAGGCCGTCGGCGTTCGCCGTGAAGAGCGCGTCGAGGCCGAGGCCGAGCGCCGCGAGGAATTCGTCGCGCGACACCCGCTCCCGCCGCAGCCAGGAACTGCTCGGCCGCGCGGCCCAGCGTGCATAGACCTCCTCGGCCCGCCCGCCGCCGAAGAGGTCCACGAGAAAGAGCGTCTCGTCACCGGCGTAGAAGCGGCTGTGCCGGCCGAGCGCCTTGCCGAGCGCCGTCGTGCCCGACCGCGGCGCCCCGATGACGAACACCGGGTCGGGGCAGGGGGCGAAGGCCCTGACCGCGCCGCCCTCGGGAGCGTCAGGCATGCCGCGCGGCCTCCACGATGCCCTTGGTCTTGAAGGCGTCGAATGTCCACCAGTAGAGCCCGTGGAGCTCCTTCACCAGCCGGTCGCGGTCGGCCGCGGGCGAGCGCTCGAGTTCGGCCTCGAGCGCGTGCACCCGTGCGACCTTCGCCGGCAGTTCCCCACGCAGTTCCCGCCAGCGGCGCTCGGCCCCGTGCACGCCGCACCACTCGTCCACGCGCCGGTCGTCATAGAACCGGCTGAACTGCCACTGTGACCGCCCCTGGCGTTCGCACCGCCCGCAGAACTCGTCGTAGGTGATCGGCCGGATCATGTGCTGGGCGGCGTCGCGACGGTACACGACCGTGAGTCCGATCCCGCCGGGGCCGCCTCCCGCCCCATGCCGTTCGCGGGCGAGCATGCGGCAGATGCGGTGCCCGGCCTCGATGTCCTCCGACCCGAACGTGAACTCGGGCCGAAACCCGCCGGCCCGCACGAGCAGCGATTTCTTGCAGGAGGAGCGGCCGCCCCAGAAGAAGGTGTGGTCGAGCAGTTGGCCGTCGCGGAGCGGCGTGTAGCCGAACAGGTAGTGGCCCACGTCGGTGACGAACCGCATCACCTCGGTGACCGGCAGCCGCGGGTGCCAGTCGGTGAACCCCAGCACGGACACGTGCTCCAGCGGATACCGGCGGTGGGCGGCGAGATGGGCGGCGACGAGCCCCGGATCGGCGACGTCGTCGTCGTCGAAGAAGAGCACGAGCGGCGCAGCGGCGGCGTCGACGCCGATGTTCTTGGCGACGGCGATTCCCGACTGGGGCGACTCGACGAGGGTGAGCCGGAGCCGGTCCGACAGCCCACGGCAGACATCCGCCGTGCCGTCGGTCGACCCGTCGCTGACGACCACGACCTCGAAGGCCGTCCGATCCACGGTCTGCCGCGCCAGGCTCGCGAGCGATTCGGCGAGCAGGGCGGCACGGTTCCGCGTGGGGATCACGACGCTGATGGCCGGCGTCGGCCCGGCGGCCGGCCGCGTGACCGCATGCCGGTCGGAGAGGCCCTCGAACGCGATCGTCTCCGCATGCTCTTCGGCGGTCGGTGCGGGCGCGACGCCCGATTCGGTCGCCACCGTCTCGAGCGACTGCGGGCCGGCGGGCGGCTCGCGAAGCGAGACGAGCACGCAGTCCCCGCCGTCGGCGTCGATGACGCGATAGCGGGTCTCCAGATGGGCCCGCAACTCGCCGTAGTAGCCGAGCCACCACGCGAACGGCGCCGGGATCGCGAAGAATTCGGCTCCCCGCTGCCGCACGGCCTCGAGTTGGTTCACGGCCTCGCTGCCCGTCGCCGGGTGAAAGCCCGCGTAGGAGCCGTCTTCCCCGAGCGGAAAGTGCCAGCCGGTTCGGCCGTCGAGCTTCACGAGCGACTCGTCGCCGCGGCTGACCACGGCGACGGTGGCCCCCGGCGGTGTGAAGTGCACGATCACGTCGCGGGCGTGGCGGATGGCCGCGTCGTAGTCGCGATGCGACATCCGGCGGCGGGCCCGAACCGCCTTGTGGGCGGCCGGGGCCGGCGCCGCCAGGATCGCAGCGAGCGCCTCGATCAATCGGCGCCGCGCCACGTCGTGGCTCTGCTCGGCACGGATGGTTTCGCGACCGACGCGGGCCAGGTCGTTCCAGAGCGGTTCGTCGGTGAGCAGCCGCGTGATTCCGGCGGCGAACAGCACGGGGTCGTCGGCCACGAGCACCTCCCGCTCGTCGGCGAGCGGAAAGCCCTCGATGCCCACGCTCGTCGTGACCGTCGGCGTGCCGATCGACAGCGTTTGGATCATCTTCCGCTTGGTGCCCGCGCCGTGCAGCAGCGGGATGAGCGACGCGCGAACCCGCTCCAGATACGGCACCACCGATGGCACCCAGCCGAGCATCCGCACAGTCGGCCAATCGGCGGCGATCGCCCGGATCGCGTCGGTCATGTGGCTGCCCGCCACGTAGAGCGGATGCTCCGCGAGCAATGCGGGATCGACGTGGGGCAGGATCTCGTCGCAGAGATAGGCGAGCGCCTCGGCGTTGGGCGGGTGCTCGAAATTGCCCACGAAGAACATCCCGCGGCGTCTTCGGAAGGAGAACGGCGAGGCCGCGAAATCCTCCGAATCGGGGACGGCGAACGTCCGTCGGCGGTCGCCGATCAGGTCGGCGACGAGGTCGGCCTCCTTCCGGGACACGGCGAGCACCGCATCGGCGGCGGCGTAGACATTGAGTTCGCGGACCGTGTCCCAGGCATACTCCTCGCCGAGCAGGCCGAGTCGGCCGTCGGCCTCCTGGAGAAGCCGCCGCGCGTGCCGCAGGAAGTGGATGTCGCCCGAGTCGACCACGATCTTCGTGGCCGGCGAGGCGGTCCGCAGCGGCTCGACGAGCGGCTCGGCGATGTTCCAGAAGCCAAGCAGAGCCCAGTCGAAGAACTCCGCCCGGGCCAGCCGCTCCACGTGCTCATCGTGGCCCACGAAGACCTTCGCCCCCAGGTCGGTGAGCAGCCCCGCGAAGGCGTCGACGCCACGCGGGTTCTTGGCCACGCAGGTCACGCCGCAGCCGGCGCTCCGCAGGAACTCCACGAAGTGGAACAGCCGCCGCGAGTAGCTGTCGCAGTCGGGCTGCGGCATGTAGTAGGAGCAGATGAGCAGGTTGCGGCGCACGAGGTCGCTCATGGGAGCCGCCTCCCTGCCTCGAGCGCGGGCCGCGCTGCGTTCATGCGGACCGCCGCCGGTCGTGGAGCGGCATGGCGACCCAGCGGGTGCATGAGGACCGCAGTCGGGCCCGACTCGGCGGTGGGGACCTCGACGACGGCCGCGATGGCCACCCGGCGGGCCTCGGCGAGCCGCGTCGGGTCTCCGCAGGGTATGGCGATCACGTCGATACTCTCCTCCACGTAGGGCAACTCCCTGGCTGCCGCGTCCGGCGGCGTGAACACGGCCGACTCCGGAAACACCGCGGCGAGGCCGGAGCCGGTGCCCCAGTCGAGGATCGCGGGATACCGCTCCTCGGATTCCTTGAACCGGGCGACGAAGTCCGCGAGCGCGGCCCACGGGCTGGCCTCGCCCAAGGCGTAGATCGCGCAATCGGCGTCGCGGTGGACGAGTGCGGCGGAGCGCTGCAGATAGCCCGCGAAGCCGGCGTAGTGGTCGAGCCACCACAGGGCGGTGGCCGGCACGAGCAGGTGATCCCAGCCCGCGGCCCGGAGCGTCTCGAGGTGGGCCACGGCCGCGGCGGCGTCGGGCGGGTGGTGGCCTGCGTAGACACCGGATGGAGCCTGCGGGAAGTGGCCGGCGCGGCGGCCGAAGAGCCGCAGCAACTCGTCGTCGCCGCGGCTCACGACGAGCACCCGCGCGTCGGCGGGCACGAGGTCGCGGATCGCGCCCCTGATCCGCGAGACGAGATGGGTGTACTCGCGCTGCCGGTCGTGCTCCGGTGCGGCCGCGTCGCCGGCCGCAGCCGTCGGCCGCAGCACCGCGTCGGCCCGCAGGGCATAGATCGATTCCTGCAAGTCGTCGATCCGCCGCAGCAGGCGATCCTGCGCGGCGACGAGCGCGGCGATGGCTTCCTGCTGGATCCGCTCGCGACCGGCGAATCGGGCCTCGATCTGCCGCAGTCCGGCATCGCACCGGGCGACCGCCCGCTCGATGCGGCGCGGGGCGGTCCACGCGGCCGGCAGTCCGGGGGCCGTCGCGCCTGCGAGCCGGGCCGCCGCGGCGGAGCCGGCCGCGGTCGCGTCACCGGCGTCGAGCCACCTGCAGCCGAGGTCTGCCAGCCAGGTGTCGAACAGGCTGCGGTTGACGGCCGATGCCGAGGGCAGCAGTGTCGTCTCGCGCCCCTGCACGAGCGCGGCCAAGGCGAACTCGGGGCGATCCGTGAGGATGGCACGATGCCGCGCGGCCAGCGCCAGGTACTCGACCGCAGTGCCACACACCAGATCGGGGTCGCCGAGGCCATGGCCCGCGAACAGCCCCTCGTCGTCACACCGCAGCCAGACGCCCTGCGGGTCGTCGGGTTCGTGCGCCGAGGTCACTTCCAAGCCGAGCACGAGGTCGGGCATCACGATGCCATCGGGCGCATGGTCGAGGCTGGCCCGGTCGCGGACGTGGCAGCGGCGGAGGGGGACGCCGACGGGGGCGGTGAGCGACCGCGGCAGGAGCGTGACCGGAATCTCCGTCGCGATCTCCGCGAGCCGCGCTGCGAGGGACGGTGGACAGAGCGGCCCGGGCCCGCCGCCGGCGAGCACGAGCACGTCGGCCTCGCAGTCGCCCCCGAGCGTCTCCACGTGATAGTCGACGCCGAAGTGGGCGAAGAGTTGCAGGGCCGCCATCTCCACGAGCAGGTCGCCGACACCGCCGGTCGTGGGCACGTAGCCCACCCGGCGGCCGAGGAGCGGCTCGAAGATCGGTTCGAAACTGTCGGCGGCGAGGAGTTTCACCGGGGCGCCCTGGACGAACGCGTTCTTTGTACAACGGCCGGATCGGTGGTCACAGATCCTCCAGCAAACGCGGCAGGACGCGGGTGTAATCGAAGTGCTCGGCGGCGATCTCGCGGGCCGCACGGCAGTGTGCGGTGTAGTCGGCGTTCACCGACTCGACCGCAGCCAGGATGTCGTCGAGGCCGCCGAACCCGAACAGTCCCCGCCCCGTCGGCAGCACGTTCGAGAAGCCGGTCTCCTGCGTGATCACCGGACGGCCGGTGGCGAGATACTGCGCGCTCCGCTCGCTGAACCAGCCGCTCTTGAGCCGCACGTTCTGGTCCTTGGCCACCGTGAACTCCCCCCGCGAGTCGCGGAGGTAGTCGCGGTAGAGATCGAGGTCGGTCGAGAACCCCATGGCATCGCGGACGTGCCAGCCGTGCGACTCCAGGAGCGCCTGGTCCTCGGGCTCGTAGCTCCCGAGCGACAGTTCGAACTCCTGGGCCACTCGTCGCGGCAGGTCGATGACCTTCATGAACTCGTGATGCTTGCTCCAGTGGTAGACCTCGCCGTCGAACTCGATGTCGCGCCACTTCTGCCGCCAGTTGCCCACGGTCGTGAACCGCCGGCAGCGATCGGTCGGAGGCGCCTCCCAGAGGTCGGGCACCACGGCCGGCGGCATGGGCCGGAAGTCGAAGGGCAGGGGTAGCGGCACGCGGCAGTCGGGCCGGCCCAGGTTCAGTCCCCAGGTCCAGAAGGTGCGGTGCTGTGCGAGGAAGTCGATCGTCTCACGGCGGCCCTGGCGGACCTCGATCTCGATGTCCACGGGGTCGGTGCCGAGGTAGACGAGGCGGTTCGTCGCCGTGTGCTCGGGCAGCGGCACGGTGGCGCCGTGATAATTGATGATCAGGGCCGCGTCGCGGTACAGGTTGGCGAGCGCCGTGTCGCTCAGGCCGTACACGCGGCCGTCGTCGTGCAGCGCGTGAAACGCCCACCGGTCGGCCAGGCCGAAGCGCCGCATGACGCCGTCGATGAAGCCCGCGGCGAGCGCCGAGCTGTCGTCGTCCTCGTGCCGCATGAGCATCGTGGGCGTCCGCGCATGGGCCTCGACGTAATACGCCTCGTAGCCCAGCCGCTCGAGGCCCACCAGGTAGTGCATCGTGCCCCAGACCGCGCCGGCCACGGGGATCCGCGTCATCATCCCGAGGAGCACGACCTTCCGCCGCGTGTCGCACCGGGCCGGTGCCGTCGCCGTGCTCATGCCGGCCGCCCTCCGGCCCGCGCGGTCGTGAGTCCGGCGAACGTGCCGAGCTGGAGGCCGACGTCGGCGAGCGCCGCGCGGAGCACAGGGTCGCAGAGCACCTCGACCTCGATCTTCCGTTCGACGCGGTACATGGTGTCGAGGTCGGCGTCCCAGCCCGGATGGCAGCCGAGTTCGATCGCGGTCGGGGCCTTCGCGGCGGCGACTTCGGCACGGAGCAGGGCCACGAGGGCGGCCACGGTGAGCTGGCCGGGGGCGGGATCTCCCCGGCCCGTCTGCCCATAGAAGCCGCCGCAGTGCACGACGCCGGCCGTGAAGTGCCGCAGCGGGACGTCGAGCTCGGCCGCGAGGTCGAGCGCGACCTGCCGCACGGGCTCGTCGCGGTGCACGTGTTGGTGGGAGTCGAGGTGGGTCGGGTCGCGGCCGACCAGGTCGCGGAAGGTCTCGAGTTGCGCCCGGCATTCCGCCGCGACGGCCGCGGCGTCGGCCGTGTCGACCACACGCGAGATCTGCCGCCACGTGCCGTCGCGATAGGCCCACTCGCCGAGGTCGAGGTGCAGGCCGAGGTCGGTGAAGCCTGCGGCCGCGGCCCGGCGGGCCGCGTCGCGGGCGGCGGCAGGCCGCACCATCAGGCTCGCGCTCGTCACGATGCCATGCTCGTGGGCGTGCAGGATGCCGGCGGTGGTGGCCGCGGTGCAGCCGAGGTCGTCGGCGTTCACGAGCAGCGTACGACTCGGGGCCATGCGGTCAGCGCTGTCTCCCGCGGCCGCCGTCGGGGCAGGGGACGAAATCCAACTCGCGGGCCGCCTCGTCGAAGGCGTCGGCGATCTGCGCCGCGAGCCTCGCGCCGCGGCCGCGGATCAGGAGCGTCGCCGCGAGCGTGGCCGTCGCCAGCGCACCGGCCGCGGCAGGGCTCCAGGCGCCGGCCAGCGCGATGCTCACGGCGGCGGCGGCCAGCGCCGTCCACGCTACCCAGGTGAACCCCAGTCGCGACCGCAGTCGCACGAGCCGTCGGCCGGAGCCGTGCTCCTCCTGCACCGTCGTGATCCGCAGTCGGGTCCACGGATGGCCGAAGACCTCGACGTCCCAGTCGCTCCAGCCCGTGTCGAGGGTGAGTCCCCAGCCCTCGGCCCGCAGGTGGCCCACGGCGTCGGCCACGAGCCGCGTGCGATCCCCATCCCGCTCGGCCCACCAGTCGGTGATATCGAGTCCGTGCCACCACCCCCAGCGGCGCCGGACGCGGCGCTCGACGGGATGGGCCTCGATCGCGCGGTACGAGGAGAGGCGGGTGCGGTAGTGGGCGAACGAGCGCACGAGCGGCTGCGCGTAACTCAAGGCTGCGACGACTGCCCGGGCGCCGACGCCGCCATGCCGGGCGGGAAGGCGGGCCTGCGCCGCCTGGAGCAGCGCCACGACGGCCGACAAGGCGAGCATCACCAGGGCGATCCAGCCGGCCGGCCGCCAGACGAGCGTGTTCACCGCCGCGAAGGCCGCGGCGATGTGCCACTCCAGGCTCGCCGGGATCATGGCCCAGTGTGCGGCCGGCGGCTGGTAGAGGCACTGGAAGAAGCCGGTGCCGAAGGTGCCGCGGTACACCAGGGCCTCGCGGAGGTGCAGGCCGCGGAGCGATGCGCCGTAGAGCACGCCGCGCCACTTCCAGCCGCCGCGACCGTTGAACTTCTCCGGATGCTTGAACCGCAGGAGCGCTTCGGCCTCGCCGTAGCCAGCCTGCTGGCGGAGGTAGCTCCGCGGCGTCTGCCGCCGGTGGTGCCAGACGACGGCGCCGGGCGCGAACGTGATCCAGCGACCCGCCTGCTGCAGCCGCCAGCAGACGTCGACGTCGTCGCCTGCCCGGAGGAACTGCGAGTCGAAGCCGTTGATCGCGTCGAGGGCTTCGCGGCGGAAGGCCATGTTGCAGCCCGGCACGTGCTCGGCCACCTGATCGCTCTCGAGCACGTGGGTCGGCTGCCCCGGCGAGGCGTTGATGCAGGCGGCGAGCCGGCCGTCGTCGGGCGTGAGGTTGGGGCCGCCGACGGCGTCGGCCCCGGTGGACTCGAGCCGATGGACGAGGTGCGAAAGCCAGTCGGGGTCGGCGAAGCAGTCGGCGTCGGTGTAGGCCACGATCCCGCCGGTCGCGGCGCGAAGCCCGGCATTCCGCGACGCGCTCAGGCCCGCGTTCTTCGCATGGCGCACGAGCCGCACGTCGGGGAATCGGGCGGCGATCGCGGCCGTGTCGTCGGTGGAGCCGTCGTCGACGAGGATCACCTCGTAGTCGGGGTAGTCGAGCCGCTCGAGCGAGTCGAGGCACTGGGCGAGCGTGCGGCCGCCGTTGTAGGCGCAGACCACGACCGACACCCGCGGCCGGGTGGCGAGCAGACCCGCTGGCCGGGCGCCTGCCAGCGACTCGAGCGCCGCGCACGACGCCTTCGGCGAGCGATCGGCGCGGGTCACGCCGAAGGCCCAGTCTTCGACGAGGTGGCCGCCGGTGTGCCAGAGGTCGGTCCAGGAGAACACGAACGCGCCCGCGATCCCGAGGAGCGTCGCCTCGCGGAGGTGGCCCCGAAGAAACTCGGCCTGCGCCTCCTCGCCGTGCCGCAGCGTGTCGATGCCGAGTTCGCCGAGCACGAGCGGCAGATCGCCCGCGAGGTTCTGGAGCCGCAGCAGGTAGCGACGGAACGTGGCGAGGTCGTGGAGGTAGACGTTGAACGTGGTGAAATCGAGGAACGGGAGTTCCAGGTATTCCGTGGGCGGGAAGTTGGCGTAGGTGACGAGCGCTCCGGGATCGGCCTGCCGCGCCGTGTCGGCGAGGGTGGCAAGGAAGGCGGCGACGCGGTCGGCGCCGTGCCAGCGGACGATGTCGGACGGGATCTCGTTGCCGATCGAATAGGCGAGCATGCTCGGAAAGCCGCGGCAGGCCTCGGCGGCCTCGCGGACGGCCCGCCGCGCCCCGGTGCGGCCAGCCCGCGAGTCGAGGAAGCAGAGGTGCTTGCCCCAGGGGACGTCGGCGAGCACGGCGACGCCCGCGTCGGCCGCGAGGTCGAGGAGCCAGGGTGGGGGTAGCCAGTAGGTCCGGATCGCGTCGATGCCGAACCGCCGCATGAGCGCGAAGTCGGCGGCTACCGCGGCCGGTTCGGGAAATGGCTCGCCCGCGGCATTCGCGGGAAACGGTCCGTAGGTCACGCCCCGCGGAAATCGCTTGATGCCTCCGTGCGCGAGGCTGCGGCCATCGACCCGCCACCGTCCTTCAGGCGACGGCTGCGGGGCGCAGGTCGGCCGGGGGGCGTCGGGCGTCGTGTCTGCCTCCCGTGGCACGGGGGCGACGGCCGGCGGTGAGGCGGATGGTGGAGTCATTCCTGCCGTTCATGGGAGGGAGGATCCGAGTGTACCCACAAGAGCCGCCGTAGGGCGTGCTTTTGGCCGCCCGTGCCGTCTCGTCCGGACGCTGACGTATGAAAGCGGGCCGTCAGGCCGCTGCCGGCCGTTCCAGGAGCGTGGTGAGCACGCGAAATTCCTCCCCGTCCTTCACGCCCGTGAACACCGTCTCCCGCTCGACCGCGAGACCCACGTTCACGAACAGGTCGCGGTACGTGTCGATGAGGAACGGTCGCATGAGCCAATCGCGCTCAGCGCCGTAGGTGTTCGAGAGCAGCAGTCGGCCCCCCGGTGCCAGTGCGTCCCGGAGTTCGAGGGCCAACATGCCGAGGTCGAAGAAGGGATAGAGCCAGCCCAGGGAGTAGACGGTTTCGGCGAGCACGACGAGATCCCAGGGCCCGCCCGCGGCGAAGTCGTGGTCCATGGCGTTGGCGGCCAGAAACTCCACGGTGCCGGGGGCCGACTCCGGCGCGGCCCGACTCCGGGCCCGCTCGATCGCCGCCGTCGCCACGTCGATCGCCAGCACGTGGTCGGCGAGCCCGCGCAGCAGCACGGTCAGACAGCCCGAGCCGCAGCCGATCTCGACCACCCGCCGGTAGCGACGGTCGGCGACCATGCTGGCGAGGAACGCATGGCGATCCCGCTCGTAGGCCGACGTTTCAAAGTCCCAAGCATCGCCCGCCGTCCAGACCCGCTCATAGTGCTCGCGGATCCTCGTGTCGGCGGCGGTGCGATCGATCATCGGGCGACCGGTCGGCGGCGCTGCCGGAGGCCCAGGCCCGCTGCCGCGAGCCCCGCGGCCGCAATGGCCAGCGTGCCCGGCTCCGGCACCACCAAGAGCACGCCGGTCGTTTGGTCGAACGTCACGTATTGCCCCTCGCCGGTCGTGCCCGTGGTCCACACGCCGTCCGTCGGGCCGGTGAAGGCGAGGCCGTCGTACGGCGAACCGGGGGCCGAGAAGGTGATGCCGGTCAGGTTGCCCGATTGGGTCGTGAAGCCGCTGAACAGGTCGAACGCGGTGAAGTTGGCGTAACTGCCCGCCAGCGTGATCTCCAGCTGGCCACCCCAGGTGATCGCCGGGGTGATGCCGGTGAACGTCACCTGGTCGTGGAGGGTGCCCGGGGTCGTGCCGCTGACCTGGAGCTTCGTGGTGCCACCCGTAGCCTGCGAGAAGCCACCGACGCCGAAGATCGTGGTCGCGGAAGGACTCGCACCCGGGTCGAAGACGGCCCCGGGCAACACGCTGAACAGGCCGAGCACGCTGCCCGTGCCGGCGAGCGTGCCCGAGGTCACCGTCGTGGGGCCGGTGAACTGGTTGGCCGCGTTGAGGTAGAGCGTCCCCAGGCCAAGCTTCGTCAGACCGCCGACGTTGCTGGCCTCGATCGCCGAAGCGAACGTCACCAACTCGCCGTTGGTGTCGATCGAGATGGCGCCTGCGCTGTTCGTGAACCGATTCGAGTAGTCGAGCGTGTTGACCGACGTGTACCGCAGCGTGCCGCCGCCGAAGTCGATGTCGCCGCCGCCGGCGAGGGCATTCAGCGAGCCCATCACGAGCACGCCGCCGTCGATCGCCGTCGAGCCGGTGTAGGAGTTGCTGCCGGTGAGCGTGAGCGTGCCGGAACCGGCAAGGCCGAAGGAGACGCTGCCCGAGCCGTCACGGATGGTGCCGGCGTAGGTCGTGTTGGCCGCCGAGGTGCTCTGCAGCGAGGAGGCGCCGCTGCGGCTCTCGATCAGGCCCGCGGTCGAGCCGCTGAGGGCACCGACCTGCAGCGACTGGCCGTTGAGGTTCAGGCCAGCGGTGTTCACGGCCAGGAAGCCGGTGCCGAGGGCCGTGGAACTGCCGACGGTGAGCGATCCGGTCGTGACCGTCGTGCCGCCCGAGTAGGAGTTCGACCCGCTGATGACCACGCGGCTCCAGGTTCCACTGCCTTCGACATTGACACCGCCCACGCCGAACATCGTGCCGGTGATCTCGATCGGCAGGCCCGTGGTCTGCGTGCCCTGCCGCTGCGAACGCAGCGTGAGCAGGCTCGTGGTCAGGTCCACGTTGCCGGAGATCACGAACTTGGAGGTGGTGTCGCCGGCGGCGCCCGATGACGTGCTGAAGCGGGTGTTGCCGGCGACCGTGATCGGCCCGGCGTAGACGGCCGTCTGCCCCGCGATCCCGAACGACCCCGTCAAAGAGCCGCTGCCCGCCCCAGAGCCGCTGATCGTGAGCGTGTTCGTCACGGTCGAACTGTTCCGCACCAGCAGCGTGCCGTTGTCGCTCACGGTCACCGCGCCGCTGCCGAACGCGGAGTTGTTCGACGTGGAGGCCAGCAGGGTGACCGCATCGACCCGCGCTCCGGTCTGCACGAAACCGCCGCGAATCCAGGTGCCGCCGGCGTAGCTGTTCGTGCCCCCGAGGTAGACGTATTCCGTGGTGCCGACTGAACCGTCGTCGAAGATGACGGCTCCAGTGCCGGAGATGGGGCCCATCAGGCTGAGGTTGTGCAGGTTGTTGGTGGTCACCGTCGACGTCCCGGCGAGGGTGAGTGCGGAGAAGATCATGTCGCCGTTCGAGTTGGAACCGAAGGGATTGTTCGTTCCACCCGCGGCCGTGGTCGTGATCGTCGAGCCGTCGAGGGCGAACGTGCCACCGGTGATGTTGATGAAGGCGTTCTGACCGGGGGCCAGCGTGCCGGTGTTGGTAAATGACATCGAACTGATGTTCACCAGGCCGACGTTGTTCACGGTCGCCACGACGAACCCCGAGGACTGGTTCGTGCCACTGAACACGAGATCGTAGGTGCCCGAGGTCGTCGGGGCGTTGGCCGAGGGATTCCAGTTGCCCGCCGTCGTCCAGTCGAGATTGCCGCCGCTGCCCGTCCACGTGGTGAGCGTGCCGGCGGACGCCGGAGACGACAGCAGCGCCAGGGCGACCGCGAGGATCGCCCAGGCGATCGCGGTCACCGTCTTGTCGGCCAAGACGCCGGAGACGCGGTGCAGGGGATGGGGCTGGCGGGTGCGGAGCATGACCATGGCGAACTTCCTGGAAGGGATCAGCGAACGGGGTGAGAAGCGGAGGAGATCAGGCGACTGCGGGCGATCCGCCGCCGCAGCGTGGACAGGCCCAGGACCGAAAGGAGGCTGGTGACGCCGAGCACGATGGTGGCGGGCTCGGGGACGGCGACGAACACGGTGACCGAGCTGCCGGGCGTCAGGCCCTCCTTCGTCTCGACCCGGACCCGCTGCAGGAACTCGTCGGTGGCGATCGGCACGTAGTTGAAGCCGTTGAACGTCCGCACGCCGGCACCGTCGGTGCGGAGCCAGCCCACGTAGGTGGCGTTGCCGACGGCGGCCAGCAGTTGCGCGGGCGACAGTTGCTCGGCGTAGAAGCCCCCCTCGAACTCGTCGAGGTAGTTCACCGAGCCGGCGTTGAGATAGATGTCGATCACGTTGGTGGCATTCAAGGCCGCGCTCGCGAAGGGATCGGCGTTGGTGAGCCGGAGCACGTCGTTGAGAGCGCCGGTGCCGGTGACGGCGTAATTCGGGGCCGACGACGTGAACTCGAACGCCGCGTTGAGGCCCGTGGAGCCGTCGAACACGCCGGCCGTGAGGATCCCGACGCCCGAGTCACCCGGGCTCACGAGGCCGGCACCGGAGAGCGTGCCACCGATCGAGCCGGTGCCGCCGACGGTGCCGCCCGCGAGGACGGAGGTGTCGGAACCGAGCGAGCCGACGACGTTCATTTGGCCAGCCTCGACGATCGTGCCGCCGGTGAACGTGCTCGTGCCGGTGAGCGTGAGCAGGCCCGCCGACACCTTCGTGAGCGAGCCGGTGCCGCTGATGCCGGTGGCGAGCGAGAGCGGCGCCGCGTTGTCGATCACGAGCAGACCGGAGTTGCCGAGGGCGGTCTGGCCGAACGACGCGCCATCGACCAGCGTGACGCTGCCGCCGGCCTCGACGAGCACGTCGGCGGCCGAGGTGACGGTTCCGGCGATGATCGCGGAGCCGGACACGTGCAGTTGGCCGCCGATCGTGGCCGACGAGCCGACGGTGGCGAGGCCACCGGCGTCCACGTTGAACGTGGCGCCCGACGAGTTGCTGCCGTTGAACGCCACGACACCGCCGTTCGACACGTCGAGGTTGCCGGTCAGCGAACCGGAGAACGTGCCGGTGCCGGCGACTTGATACGAGCCCGCCGCCGTGCCGGCCACGGTGACGAGGCCGCCGCCGAGCACGTTCACGCTGGGCAGGCCGGACGATAGCGACGTGAAGTCGGCCACGCCGCCGGCGTTCACCGTCACGAGCGCACCCACGGTCGACTCGAACGAGGCCGTGCCGCCGGTGAGCACGTTCACCGCGCCGTTCGAGGTGCCCGTGAAGATCACGAGGGTCGAGACGTCGGACACCTGGCCCGAGCCCGTGTTCAGCAGGATGCCGCCCGGGAGGACGTTGAGGACGTTCGAGATGTCGCGGTTGTTGAAGTCGAGCGTGGCGCCCGACGCGACCGTGACCGTGCCCAGGCCGAGCGGATTCACGCCCGAGAGCAGCGACACGGTGCCCTGGGAGATCGTGGTGTCGCCCGCGTAGGTGCTGTTGCCGTTGATGAACAGGGTGCCGAGGCCGGTCTTCGTGAGATCGGAGCCCGCCGAGCCCGCCACGGCATTGTGGAACGTGATGGCCGCGCCGGCGGAAATGTCGACGATCAGGTCGGAGCCGAGCGTCAGGTCGGCATGGATCGCGTGGGAGCCGGCGGTGACCGTGATGCCGGCCGAGTTCGTGCCGGCTGCCACCAGCGTCATGGCGCCGCTGCCGCCGGTCTGGTAGATCTCGTAGGCTCCCGCGGCGTTGTTGAAGGTGAGCGACGCGAGGCTGATGTTCGCGCCATTCGTGTTGATCGCCGCGGTGCCGCCGGTCAGAGCCGAGCCGAAGGTTGCGGTGTCGACGTTGGTGAACGCGGCGTCGAGGCCGGGCGAGCCCTCGTTCGTGCCCCAGTTGGCGCCGAAGCCGCTCGCGAACGTGCCCCAGTTGCCGCCGCCGTTGGTGGCCCAGGTGGACTGGCCGCTGTAGACCTGGCCGGTGACGGCGACAGTGACGTTCGGGATCGAGCCGAACTCGGCCGCGACCGGCGACGAGTAGGTGCCGCTGATCGCACCGAGCGTGGAACCGGTGCCGGAGAGCGTGTACGTGGTCGATTGCGGGGACGAGGCGCCCGCGAACACGTTGGTGCCGCTGGTCAGGCCGAGCGAGAAGCCGGCCGGGCCGCCGGTGAAGGAGCCGAGCGTGGCGTCGGCCGTCGTGGCGTTCAGGCCGGTGCTCGTGACGGTGAGCGTCGGCGTGCTGGACGAGCCGCCCGCGTGGACGAAGCCGAGGGCGAGGGTCGCGGTGCTGGTCGTGAACGTCCGCTGATTCACCGGGTTGGCGGTGTAATTGATCACCACCGGATCGATCGAGCCGAGTTCGGCCGTGACGGTCGAGGAGAAGGAGCCTGAGAGCAGGCCGGCGAGGGTCGCCGAGCCGGTGAGCGTGTAGCCGGCGGTCTGGCTCTCGGAGGCGCCGGCGAAGTTCGTGGAGCCGCTCGCCAGCGAGAGCGTGTAGCCGTTGCTCGAGGAGAACGAGCCGAGCGAGGCGTTGGCCGTCGTGGCCGACAGGCCCAGGCTCGTCACGCCCGTCGTGCCGGTCGGGACGGCATTCGTGATCAGGTAGCGGCCGAGGGCCACCGTGGCGGGTGACACGGAGAACGTCCGCTGGTTCACGACCGTGAGCGAGCCAGTGGCGGTGGAGGTGGTGGTGATCGAGGCGGCGTCGGTGTTGGTGATCGACCAGTTCTGCGTGCCGGCGGTCGAGCCGGTGGCGAGCGTGCCGCTGACGGCGGTGCTCGAGCCAGCGGTCACGTTGCCCGTCGTGAATCCCGAGCCGGTGAGGCCGGTCGAGGCCAGGCCGAGGGCGAGGGCCGTCGAGTTCACCGGCGAGGAGTTCGTGATCGTGCCGGAGACCGCGACGTTCGTGTTGACCAGGGCCCGGGTCACCGCGCCGGTCGTCATCGTGAAGGTCGTGGCCTGGTTGGCCCGGAACTGTGCATCCACCTCGTTGGCGTTCACCGTGCCGTAGCGGATCAGGTAATTCGAGGCGAGGCCCGTGACCGTGGCGAACGTGCCGGTGAGCGAGCTGCCACCGATGAGCCGGTAGAGGCCGGCACCCGTCGCCATGCCCGTCAGATCGAGCGTGCTCGTGCCGGTGAGGGTGATCGCCCCGGTCGCCGAGAGCACCACGGTGGAGGTGGCGCTCGCCGTCGGGGCCATCCGGATCGTGCCACCCGATCCCGAGAAGGCGAGGCTGCCGATGGCGTTGGTGAACGAGCCCATCGAGAGCACGCCGATCCCGCCGTCACCGCCGGCGTCGGAGCCGCCGAGCGTCACGGCCGAGTTGGAGGGGATGGCGTTCGAGATGCCGAGGGCCAGCGTGCCGCTGGAGTTGACGAACGTGGGGCCGGTGTAGGTGTTCAGGGCCGAGAGCGTCGTGAGGCCGAACTGGACGGCGAGGTCGGAGTTGGCCAGGGCTCCCACGATCGATCCGGTGACGGTGATGCCCTGGGCGCCGCCCTGGAGTCGGAGGATCGTGCCGTTCTTCGTGAGCGTGCCGGAGAGCGTGAGCAGGCCCGAGCCGGCGTTTTGGATCGTGTCGGTGCCGTTGCCGAGCGCGAAGACGTTCTTCGAGAGCGTGCCCGAGCCGCCGGTGTAGAGGAGGCGACCCGAGGACGTGCCGGCCAGGCCGAGGTTGAGCCGGGCGTTCGTGCCGAGGGGCTGGCTCACGGCGCCCGCGAGCACCGTGCCCACGCTGATCGTGCCCGACTGAATCGTCGTGGTGCCGGAATAGGTGTTCGTGGCGGAGAGCGTGAGCGTGCCGTTGCCGGTTTTGGTGAGGCCGCCGGTCGTGGTGCCGATGATGCCGGTGATGTTCGTGTTGCCGGCGCCGCCGACCGTGAAGCCGAAGGTGTTGCCGGAGATGGCTCCCAGCGTGAGCAGTGTGTTGGCGGCGGGATTGAACGTCGCCCCGGCGGCGGAGAGCGTGACGGCGCCGAACGTGAGGCCCGCGGTGCCGCTGGTGACGGTCGTCGCGTCGGTGTCGAGCGTGAGGGTCTGGGCGCCGATCGAGAGCGTGCCGAGCGTGTGGGTGACGCCCGCGCCGGCGGAGGTGCGGTCGGACCGGATCGTGCCGCTGGCCGTGAGCGTCGTGTTGCGGTTCAGGGCCAGTGGGGTGTCGTTGGCGATCTCCAGGTTGCCACCACCGATGGTCAGCGTGCCCTGGCCGAGGGCGTTGGTGCTCGTCGTCACCCGGATCCAACCATTGCTGATGGTCGTCAGGCCGCTGTAGGTGTTGGACGCGGCGAGCGTGAGCGTGCCGGCGCCGTCCTTCGTGAGGGTGGCGGTGGTGTTGGTGATGCCGTCGTTGACCTCGATGTTGCCCGCACCGCCGAAGGTGAGGTTGTCGGCCGTGCCCGCGATGGCGTTGCCGGTGGCCACGTCGAGCCGCAGCAGGCCGGCGTCGGAGTTGATTCGTGCGGCCCCGGCGAGCGTGATCAGCCCGCCGTAGGTGTTCGTGCCGCTGATGTTCCTGACGGCACCGCCGCTGGAGATGCCAGTGCCGATGAGCGAGAGGGCCTCGGCTCCCACGGTGATGTTGTTCGTCAGTTCGAGGGCGCCGCCCGTGGTGATCGTCACGCCGCCGGCCGTCGTGCCGAGGGCGTTGCTGCTCGAGATCCGCAGGGCGCCGGCCCCGGCCGACATCGTGACCGCGCCGGTGAAGGAGTTGCTGCCGGAGAGGGAGAGGGTTCCCGTGCTGGTGGCCGGGATCAGAAAGTTGAAGGCCCCGGAGATGGGGCTGGAGATGCTCATGCCGGCAGCGCCGGCATTGAAGTTCGTGTTGGCCGTGAGCGTGATGCCGGCCAGGTTGATGGTCTGGAGGTTCGACGAACTGTTGACGA
>CAIXGY010000249.1 GCA_903919035.1 uncultured Planctomycetaceae bacterium
TCGCGGTCATCGTACTCGCGATCGCGGTCGGTCTGGGATGCATCCAGGGATGGCGTCAGCCGTCCCCGATCGCAGCCCTGCGACTCGGCATCCCGTCGCCGCCGTCCACGTCACGACGCCAGCCGATCGTGACTGCGACGCGACCGGGAGGGCATGTTGGTCGCACGCGGCGTGCGACCGTACGAGTGGGCGGCGAGGGACACGAACAAACCTCGTCTCGCCCGAGGAACACCAGTACTACGACTCATACTTGATCCTCGCGCGGGGGGAGGCATCGAGTGAGCGACGGGCACGACGCCCGTCGCGAACGTCCGAGCGAGACGGCACGGGCATCCCCGACGCCGGGACAGGCGCGGTGACGCGCGAGGATCAAGTGTGAGCCGTATCAGCCATATGAGGGTGATTGTGACGCCGCGCAGGTTCCCTGCACGCTCACCCCGGCCCTCTCCTGGAGGCAGCGGGAGAGACGGCGACACTGGCGACGATGTCCACCGGAATGTCGACCGGCTCCTCGGCCGGCTCGGCCAGTCGGCACTCGACCCGCACGCCCCAGGGCAGCACCTCGGCCGCCGTGACCGTGACCTCGACTCCGTCGTAGGCTGTCGCCACCTCGACCGTCGGCGTTGCCACGAAGGCCGGGCAGAAACCCAGATGGCCGTAGCCAGCCTTGGAGGCGGCCGGCACCGTCACGACGACGCGGCCGCGAACTCGCTCCGCGCCCGTCGGAAGTTCCCGCCGCTCGAAACGCTGCCGCACCATCCCCGGCTGTGCCCCCGCCCACACCGTCTCCCGGCCGCGGGCGCCACGGCTCCGCCGCCGGTGTGCCGCCCGCTGGCGCGACACCACCCGCGGTCCGCCGCCGGATCGTCGGGGGTCCAGGAGATCCTGGATCCACGCCGTCGCCCCTCGACGCGGTGGCTGCCCTCCGCCCTCCCCGTGGACACCTCCCCTGGTCGATCGCTCGAACGCGGACCACGAGGCGATCCCTGGGCCGGCCACCGCAGCCGCAGCCACCAGGCAAGCCCCGACGAGCATCAGCCAGTCGCCGGGGCCCGCGACCCGCAGGGGCACAACGAGGGCCGCCACCGCGACGACCAGTCCCAGCCGCGCCGCCGCGGGACCGATGCCCTTGCCGCCGGCACGCCGCCCGGCATCGGCGAGGACGACGAGAACTGCCCCAGCAGCCGTGACCCCGAGAAGCAACGCCGGGGCCGCCGGCCCGATCGCCCCGGTGAGCCGGCGGACGGCGAGCACGCTGCCGCAGGTCATCGCCGCACCCGCTGCGAGCGCACCGACGGCCCGGACGACGAGACCGCCGACGTCACGGCCCACGGCGCACCGGGCCGCCGCAAGCCACGCCGCCGCGTCGGCACCACGCTCGAGTGGCCGGCTCGCGGTCATCGTCGTTTCCGGTTGAAAGGCGTCCAGGATCCGGCGGGCCGTCAGACCGCGGCCCCGGCCCGGGCGGCCCCCGCCAACGCGGCCGCGCGGTCTGTCTTCTCCCACGAGAAGCCGTCACGGCCAAAGTGGCCGCCCGCCGCCGTCTTGCGGTAGATCGGCCGCCGCAGGTCGAGGTAGTCGATGATGCCCCGCGGAGTGAGCGGGAAAAACTCCCGAACCACCTCGCAGAGCCGCTCGTCGTCGACGCGGCCGGTGCCCTCGGTGTCGACGTTCACGCTCACCGGCTCGCTGACGCCGATCGCGTAGGCGAGCTGCACCTCGCAGCGGTCCGCCAGGCCTGCGGCCACGATGTTCTTGGCCACGTGGCGGGCCATGTAGGCCGCGCTGCGGTCGACCTTCGTCGGATCCTTGCCGGAGAAGGCGCCGCCGCCATGGCGGCCCCAGCCGCCGTAGGTGTCGACGATGATCTTCCGACCGGTCAGGCCGCAGTCGCCGTGCGGTCCGCCCACGACGAACCGCCCCGTGGGGTTGATGTGGTATGTGATGTCCGCCGTGTCGAGATCCTTCGGGAGCAGGGGCTTCACGATCTTCTCGATCACGAACGAGCGGATTTCCTCGTTCGTGACGTGCGGGGCGTGCTGGGTCGAGACCACGACCGTGTCGATGCGAACGGGCTTGTGGCCGTCGTACTCGACCGTCACCTGGCTCTTCGAATCGGGGCGCAGCCAGTCGACCTCCTTCTTCTGCCGGGCCTCGGTGAGCCGGTTGAGGATGCGGTGGGAGAGCGCGATCGGCAGCGGCATCATCTCGGGCGTCTCGTTGCAGGCGTAGCCGAACATGAGCCCTTGGTCGCCGGCCCCGATGTCCTTGCCCTTCGTTTCATCCTCGTTGACGCCCATCGCGATGTCGCCCGACTGCTTGCCGACCGCGACCAGCACCGAGCAGGTGTCGGCCGCGATGCCCATTTCGTCGTCGGTGTAGCCGACGTCACGGATCACCTGGCGGACGATCTGCTGGTAGTCGATGGTGCCCTTCGAGGTGATTTCGCCGGCGACGACGGCCAGGCCCGTGGTCACCATCGTTTCGCAGGCCA
>CAIXGY010000250.1 GCA_903919035.1 uncultured Planctomycetaceae bacterium
CGTCCGGCGAGAGGGTGTGGGCAGACCCGAGCCGGTTGGGCTCACAGACCGGCTGCCAACGAGATGCCTCCCTCCGCGTGAGGATCACGTGGAATCCGTATGACATCCAACAGATGCTCGGTTCCATGCGCTCGGCAAATTCGCCTCCGTTCCAGATTTTCACACCGGCGTTCAGACGGGCCGCTTCACGAGTTGCAGCAACTCGGGCGTGAGGCTGTTCCAGAGCCGTGCCCGCGATCTCGGCGACGTCGAGGAGTTGGGCTGAGTTCCCCGGACTTGCCCACTGCCAGGATGACAGCTCGTCGCGGCTAGCAGGTGACGCATCCCTTGATGAAGAACCCGCCGCCGTCGCTGAGCGCGAGCGCCTTTTCGGGCTTGTCGCGCAGGAACTCGTCCACCGCCCGCGTTGCGCCGGGGCACGAGTCGAATCCGTAATCGTCGCAGAGGAAAATCCCGCCGGGATTGAGCCGCGGGTAGAAGAACGCGATGCTGTCGCGGGTGGGTTCGTAAATGTCGACGTCCACGTGGACGAAGGCGAACGACCGATCTGCGACCTCCGCGAACCGCTGGGGTATCCAGCCGGGCAGGAACACCGTGGCGTGGAATTCCGCGAGCGCAAGTTGTGCCACCTCGAGGGGCGACGCCAGATCGCCCTGCTTCCAGTGCGTGCCGTCGATGGCCGTGGGCGCGGAGAGGCCCTGGAATGAGTCGAACATGTAGTGGGTGCGCGTGGCGTCGGGCAGTGACGCATTGAACGCGCAGATCCGGTACGAATCGGCACCGCGGTAGACGCCGCACTCCGCCGTGTCGCCGGGCACCCTGGCGGTGAGGCGGAGGAGCTGCCCGAGCATCCAGCGGCGGCCGTCGTTGCAGTCGTGGGAGACGCCGAAGCGGTCGAGAAACCGGCCAAATTCCTCGTCGTGAAACCAGTCGAGGAACGGCCACTGGAAGCGGTACTCGGGCACGACCACGCGGCCGATGATGGTGAGGAGCCTGAACCGTGCCTCGAGCTTCCCCCGCAGCAGGTCGCCGACACCACGGATGTTTTTCAACACGTCGCCGTCTCCCACAGGGCCGTCACGCGCCGAATTCCACGCCGCCCCAGGCAGGGGCTTCCCTGCCGACCACGAAGGCACGGATCATGCCGTAGACGTCGAGCAGCCGCAGCACCGGGGCCAACGCCACCGCCAGGCACAGCCCCCGCATGGAGAGGCCGAGGTCACGGAACCCGACGGCCAGCCGCTTCCAATCGAGCAGCACGCGCAGCGCGTAAAACAACGGCACGGAGAGCACGCCCAGCCACAGCCACCGCGACTCGGGCAGCCGCGGGTTCACCCAGCAGGCGCCGATCGTGTCGTAACCCTGCCGCGTCCGCTCGCGGACGATGGGTGGCAGTTCATGGAACACCAGCGCCCGGGGGGCGAGCATCATCGGTGTGCCTCGTCGCAGGAGTTCCTGGGCATGGGCGAAGCAGCCGCACCGGATCGGACCGCCGGCCGTGGGGCAATCGATGAGCGCCCGGCGGTGGAAAGCGGCGTTGTTGAAGGCGTAGCAGGCGAGCGGCCGCTCGCGCACGGGAACCAGGAAGCCGAAATCCATCACCGACATCAGGGCCGGGATGACGCCCCTGCCCGCGTAACGGGTGAATCCGCCGACGCCGGCCTTCTCGGGATGGGACCTCAAGGCCGCCAGCAACTCCCGAGACCAGGGGCCGACCGGCTCGCAGTCGCTGTCGAGGTACACGACCGCCTCCCCTCGAGCCTCGGCCGCCGCCAGCATCTTGGCATCGTCATAGGGCCGCCCGACGGCGTCCACCATTCGGGCCGAGGGGGCGGCCTCCTTGACGATCGCCGGGATCTCCGCGCCCCCGCAGACGTCGACGACGATGACTTCGCCGTCGCAGTCCGCAGCCGCCGCGGTCGCGGCGTGCAGCGCCTGCCCGAAGCGATCCCGGTCGGTTCCCTCGCCGAGGTTGTAGGTCTCGATGACGAAGCTGACCTTCGGTTTCCCGGACATGAAAGTCAGGGTAGCCCCCTGCCGGCCAGTCTTCAATCCGACGTGCGACCCGGGTGGCTTCCTCGCTGGGTGCACCGACGGCGATGACATCCCCCTGCCAGAGATCCACCCGGTCGGATGATAGCCTGTTCTATCGCCATGGATGGCGACCGAATCCCGGCTTCCAGTGATGGCTCGCGACGTGACCGCAACGGCCGAGTCCGCCTACCGCCCGGACATCGATTGCCTGCGGGCGCTGGCGATCATGCCGGCACTGGTCTTCCACCTCCTCACGGAGTGACTGCCGGGTGGGTGCCTGGGTCTCGACGTGTTCTTCGCGATCAAGGAGAGGACGGTCAACGGCACGTCAGCAATCGATCGCATGATGACCGTCGGCCGTTGACCGGTCGTTGAGCCTCGCCTGACCCGCTGATGGTGTCGGACGGCGTGCCGCCAGCCGCTCCGCCATGTCGGGCCTCGCTGAGCGAGGCCACGGATGGCCGTGCAGACGTAGCCGCTACGCGTCAGCGTCGCGTGCGAGGCGGCAGGATGCCGCCCGGCAGTCCAGGCACACCTCGGCTGTGTCTGCGACTGCCCCCGGCTGCACGGGCCACGGATGGCCGTGCAGACGTAGCCGCTACGCGTCAGCGTAGCGTGCGATCAGCTCGCCCGCCTCGACGGGTGTCCCCGGCGTCACGAGCACCTCGGCGATCGTGCCGTCGCGCTCCGCATGGACGGTCGTCTCCATCTTCATGGCCTCGAGCGAGAGCAGCTTCTGGCCACGCGTCACCGTGTCGCC
>CAIXGY010000251.1 GCA_903919035.1 uncultured Planctomycetaceae bacterium
GCGCTTCGACATCCTGTCTCCGCTTGCCGTCTACGCCGTCTCGAGGGGATGGGCAGCCCCTCGCTGCGGTGATCGTCACGGCAGGCGGTCGAGATTCGCGATCATCGCTCGGATGAGTTCCAGTGGCAGGCCCACGACGTTCGAGGGGCTGCCCGCGACGAGCCGGAGGGGGAGCCGTTCGTCCTGAAAGCCGCAGGCGCCGGCTTTGCCCCGCCAGAGGCCGCTGTCGAGGTACCAGTCGAGGAACTCGTCGGTCAGGCGATCCATCTCCAGCACGCTCTCCGCGTGGGCCAGCACGGGCTCCCCGCCGGGCCGCTGCCACAGGCAGACCCCCGACACGACGCGGTGTTCGCGGCCCGACAGGGCCATGAGCATCCGCCGGGCGTCGGTGCGGTCGAGGGGTTTTCCCAGCGGGTCGCCTTCGAGTTCCGCCAGCGTGTCGCAGGCGAGGACCACCCCAGTGGCACCCGTGGCCACGATTGCGGCGGCCTTCGCCTGAGCCAGCCGGCGGACGAATGAGTCGAGGGGTTCGCCCGATGCTCGGACGACTGCCGCCTCGACTTCTTCCGCCGGCGCCGCCACCCGGACGTCCCAGCCCTCGGCACGCGCCAATTCCAGCCGCCGCGGCGAACGGCTTGCCAGGATGATCCGCCGAGGCGAGGCTGCGGTCATGGGTTCCCTGCCAATCATCCACGAAGACGACGCCCTGATTGCCGTCGCAAAGCCGGCGGGAATCGCCACCGCCAATGTACCGGCGGGCGAAGAGAGCGTGTTCAGGCTGGTCACGCGGATGCTGGCCATGCGGTCCGGGGCGGGGCGGGGCGGCGAGCCGTTTCTGGGCGTCGTCAGCCGCCTCGATCGGCCCGTTTCCGGCGTGGTCGTGTTTGCCAAGACACCGGCGGCGGCGGCTCACCTCGCGCGGCAGTTTCGGGACCGGTCCGTGCAGAAAACCTACGTCGCGATCGTCGAGGGACGTTTCCCGGCACCGCTCGACACCTGGGTCGAGTGGGTCGACGGCTTCGAGCGACCGCGTCATGGCGCGTCGCGAGTCGTCCCGTCCGCGGGCGACGCCGCGGCCGTCGAAGCCCGCCTCCGGGCCCGCGTGCTCGTGCGGATGGGCGAGGTGTCGCTGGTGGACCTGCGACCCGCGACCGGGCGGCGTCACCAACTCCGGGCCCAGCTGGCGTCGCGGACGTGCCCCATCGTCGGCGACCGGCTCTACGGAGCGAGGGTGCCGTTCTCCGAGGGCATCGCGCTCCACGCCCGCAGCCTGTCAATCGAGCATCCCGGGGGCATTTGCCGCCTTACGCTGACCGCCGACGTGCCGGCAGCGTGGCGCTCCCGATTCGCAGCCCTCCTGAACCACATACCCCCGCCCGAGGAGGTAGACTTCCGAGATGCCCCGCGGTCACCCCTCCGCGGTCGACCGCCAGATGCCCGCGCCGATGGCCGACAGTCCTGAACGCTCGCCACCCGTGCCCCCCCGCCGCTTTCGCGATGCGGCGCTCGCCAGCGGACTGGTCGCCGCCGCGGATCTCGATGCGGCCGAGGCCGAGGTCATGCGGCGGATGGGGGCCACCGGCCTCACCCCGGAGCAGTTCGACAAAGCCGTGGCCGGGGTGCTCGTGGAGCAGGGCAAGCTCGCGCCGTTCCAGGCCCGCGAAATGCTGGCCGGCCGCACCCGCTTTCGTCTCGGCCAGTACACCGTGATCGACGAGATAGGCCGCGGTGGCATGGGGCAGGTGTTCAAGGCCGAGCACGCCCTCATGGGCCGGCATGTGGCCGTCAAGGTGCTGCCCCGCGCCAAGGCCACGCCGGAGTCGGAGGCCGCATTCCGACGCGAAATGAGGATCTTGGGCCGCCTCGACCACGAGAACCTCGTGCGGGCCTTCGATGCCGGGTATGACGCGAAGGTGTATTACCTGGTGACGGAACTCGTACCGGGCCTCGATCTGCGGCGGCAGGTGCGGAAGTACGGACGGCTCGACGAGGTTTCGGCCGCCTCGGTCTTCACGCAGGTCGCCAGGGCGCTGGCCTTCGCGCACGGAGAGCGACTCGTGCACCGTGACGTCAAGCCGGGCAACATCCTCGTGATGGATGACGGGCGGGTGAAGCTGCTCGATCTCGGTCTGGCCGGCTCGACGCTCGAGGCCGAGGCCCTGCGGTTGGGTCGCGTCGTCGGAACCATGGACTACATCGCGCCGGAGCAGATCCGCCAGCCGGACTCCGTGGGGCCGTCGGCCGACATCTATGCGCTGGGCTGCACCATGTATTTCGCGCTCACGGGCGAGGTGCCGTTCCCCGGAGGCACGCCCAAGGACAAGATGCGTCGGCACCTCGCGGAGACTCCGGTGCCGATCGGCCGCCTCGTCCCGCAGGTGTCGCAGCCGATGTGCCAGGTGGTCGAGTCGATGATGGCAAAGTCGGTGGCCGACCGGATCGGATCCGCCGACGAGGTGATCGGGCGGCTGGCCCGCTGGACGTCCGAAAAGCCGGTCGCCTTGCCCCGGCGGCGGCCGGCTCGGGGCGGCACGGCGGGCAGCGCGGCCGGCGGGTCGGAATCGACGGGCAGCGACTCCGTCGGCTCATCGGTGACGGCCGGCAGCGCGGAGGCACCGTGGCCGCTCGAGGATTGGGTGCCCGGCGACGAGGCGCGGCGACCGCTTTCGGGCGTGGGGTTGCAGTCACCAACGCCGGCGCGCGTGGCCGGTGAATCGTTCGGGAACATCGCGTTCACCGCGGCGAAAATCCTGGTGCCGGCCACGATCGGCGGTGCGGGAGTCGCGATCCTGATGTCGCTGGTGTGGGCCGTCGACGCGGAACGGGTCGGCCAGTTGCTCGGGCCGCTCACCCCGACCGCGTGCGGCTGGTGGGCCTTTCTGCTCGTGGCCGCGGTGCAGGGTGCTGTCGCGATCCGGTCCTCCTCACCGCTGAAGGCTGCGGGTCGTTGACAGGGTCGCCGCCGGCTTCGACACTGGGGCCTCGACGCCGGATGCGGCGCGGACGGGTAGCTCAGTTGGTAGAGCAACGGACTGAAAATCCGTGTGTCGCCGGTTCGATTCCGGCCCCGTCCACTGGTGGAAGGACGGCCCTTTGATCGCGGCGATCAGGACGGTGCCCGAAGCAGCACGGCCGCGTTGTGGCCGCCGAACGCGAATGATTGGGCCACCGCCGCCCGGATCGGCTGGCGGACTTCGCCGCGCACGAAGTTCAGGTCGGCGATCGGCGTGGTGAGATTCCGGCAGACGTGCGTCGTGCCGTCGCGGATCGACAACGCCGCCACGATCGCCCCCAGCGCGCCGCTCGCACCGATGGTGTGTCCCAGGAGCGACTTCGTCGAGTTCACGAGAGGCCGCGAGCCGAACACCCGGCCGATGATCGCGGCCTCGATGTCATCGTTGACCTTCGTCCCGGTGCCGTGGGCGTTGACATAGTCGACGTCTTCGGGCGAGAGGCCGGCCGCGGCGAGAAGGCCGTGGAGCATCCGCACGATCTGCGTGCCCTCGGCGTCGATCATCATGATGCTGGACCCGTCGCACGTCTCCGCATACGCGGAGAGTTCGCAGATCACCGGCGCACCGCGGCGGCGGGCGTGCTCCAGGTCTTCCAGCACCAGGATGCCGCAGCCGCCCTCGCTGAACAGGAAGCCCGTCCGATCGGCGTCGAACGGCCGATTCAGCGCGTCATCGGCCAGCGCCGGATCGTCGCGGGAGGCCAGCGTGCGGGCGATGTCGAAGCCGCGATAGACGATGCCGTAGTCGTCACCCAGATATTCGGCCCCGCCCGCGATGGCCACGTCGACGGCGCCGCTCCGCACCGCCTGCAACGCGGCGCCGAGGGCGACCGTTCCCGAGGCGCAGGCCGAGCACGCCGTCTGCGCCGGCCCCTGGATGCCGAACTTGATGGCCACGTTGGCCGACACGGCGTTGGGCATCAGCATCGAGACGATGAACGGATTGGCCCGAAACGGGATCATGATGTCGGCACGCATCCGGCCGATCGTTTCGAGGCCAGGGGCGGCCGTGGGGAGTGCCGCCGCCAGTTCGTCCAGCCGGGGCACCTGCTTGGAGAGCATGTGGTGCGCCGCGTTGGACAGCAGCGACGTCACGCCGCCCACGCCGGTGCCGATCGACACGCCGGTGCGGTCCGGCGCGACGCCCCGGATGGCATAGCGGTTGTGTTTCGTGTCGATCCGCTCGATCCCGAAGCCCGCGTTGGCCAGTGCCTCGCCCGCGGTCCGCATCGCGATCACGGCCACCCGATCGAGCTTCGTCCGCTCGATGTCGCTGACGAGCCCGTCGCCCCCGGCGTCGGCGGGCAGGGGGGACCAGACCGGGGAATTGCAGCGAACGAAATCCCGCCACTTCGCTGGAATAGGCTGCACGGCCGTGCAGCCCTCCCGGCAGGCGGCCCAGAAATCGCCGACGTTCGAGCCGATCGAGGTGAAGGCCCCGAGACCCGTGATCGCGACCCGGCGGCTCATGGGCTCGAAGCACTCGCGGCCCGGAGCCGCTCCGTGATGAAGTTCACCGTCTTCCCGACGGTCGTCAGCGTCGGCAGATGTTCCTCGGGAACCCGCTGCTGGAAGGCGTCCTCGAGGGCCATGACGAGCGTCATGCGATCAATCGAGTCGGCCCCCAGGTCAGCCACGAGATCGCTCTCCATGGTCACCGACGACTCGTCGACGTCGAGCACCTGGGCGATGACCGCGGCCACCCGCCGGAAGACCTCACCCTCGTCCACGCCGCGATTCATGCGACCTCTCCCTGCGTCGGTTCGACGCTGGACCGCAGTCTACCCCTGCGCACCCCGCGCACAAGCCGCTGGGCGGGAGGTCGCCACGGGCCGTACAAGCAAAGCGGGCGGCGCCGCTCGGCGGCACCGCCCGCTCGTTCTTGCATCAGGTTTGGTAGAACTGGGTTCAGCCCGAAACCATGGCCTTGAGATTCTTGAGCGCCCGCACGCGAACCTTCACGCTCGCCGGCTTGGCGGGACGATCCTGCAGCTCGCCCGTGAACGGGTTCTTCACGCCCTTCTGAGCCGGGCGGGCGGGCACCTTGCGGCGCTCGATCTTCACGAGTCCCGGAATCGAGAACACGCCGATGCCCGAGCCCTTGAGGGCCCGCTGG
This sequence comes from uncultured Planctomycetaceae bacterium, assembly GCA_903919035.1. GTDB lineage: Bacteria > Planctomycetota > Planctomycetia > Pirellulales > UBA1268 > QWPN01. The sequence goes on from CAIXGY010000251.1 coordinate 5,130, forward strand.
ATCTCCGACGTGAGCGACTCCATCACGGCCACGACGTCCTTCTTCTGGAGGCCGGTCGTCTCGGAGATGTTCCGCATGATCTCCGTCTTCGTCAGGGGCTTGCTACCGGACTTCTTCGCCATCTCGTGTTCCTCCAAAAACTAAAAATTGGTTGCGGCCCGAAACCGCGCCGCGCTCGAAAAAATCGGCTGAATCGCCGAACGCTCGGGAGATTGTGGGCTCGGGAATCGAAATTGCAACCCGAAAAAGGCGTGTGATCCCGGAAAAACCCGGTTTTTTCCGCGTCTGACGGGGTGGGCATCGGAACTGCCCCCCATTTTCCCGTGGAAAACCCGGCCGCGTTCGCCACGCGTCCCGGGCCGGCCCTCGACCGGCGGGCCTGTGTGCGAGTGCTGAACGGCGCTGTCCGCCGGTTCAGGCTCAGCCGGACCGCCGCGGCTGCGGGCGGCCGTCCGGCACCGCGGGTCGCTCCAGGTCGGCCTGTGGCGTGGGGCGCAGAGCCGTCGATCGGATGCGGTTCCAGTACCGAGAGAACCGGCCGAGGTCGTCGACGCGGGAGCGATCGCAGAACCGCGTCGGCTCGACCACGACCACTGGCAGGTCGGCCGCGATGGCGGCGGCGGACGCCCGCACCCGCGGACAGGGAGTGTCGGCCACGGCGACGCCGTTGCATCCGCCGGCCCGCGCCCGCTTCGGCACGATGACTCGCGGATCGCCCCAGGCCACCGCCGCGTCGGGCACGTCGGCGAGACAGTCGAAGATGAACGCGAGTCGCTTGAGCGACGGTCGCTCGGCGGCGAACCACGCGGGATCGAACACGAACAACCGCGGCGCGTCCGGGAACGCGGCGGCCGCGGGACTGGTGGACGCGATCGAGTCGAGCGTCAGCCAGACCAGTGGCCGCGTTGACGTCGATCCCCCGGGCGCGAGCCGCCAGGCCGGCGGCGGCGGGATGCGCAGGGGTGGCCTGGCGACGACCGGGGCAGCGAACAGCCGCGCGTGAAGGTCGTCGTACGACCCTTCCACATCGCAGTGACCGAGCAGCCGGCACGGGGTGCAGTGGCTGCCGTTGGTGTAGGCCTGGAGATTTTCGCGATTGAACACGTAGGGCTTCGCGGAAAAGGTGCCGGCCACCCACTGCCACGAGAGGTGGTTGCTGGCCGGATCTCCGTCGATGAGGTGCCGCAGGAACCAGTCGGCTCCCGTTCGCCATGGCACCCGCCGCACGTGGACGAGCCACGAGGCCAGCCACATCCGCTCGTGGTTGTGCAGCCGGCCCGTCAGGAGCAGGCGTTGCACGAACGCGTCGATGCACGGCATGCCCGTGGAAGCGGTGAGGACATCGGCGGGCATGGCCGCAGGGCCCACGGCCGAACGCGCCGCCGCCGCCGGGGATTCGACGTCGGTGAAAATGCGGTTCCCGAGTGCGGCATGCACCTGCCGCCAATAGTCGCGCCAGGCCAGTTCTGCGACGAGTTTCTCGGCATAGTCCGGCCGACCGACCCTGGCCAGGGCGGCATCGCGAACTTCCGCCAGCGAGAGCACACCGTGGCGGATCCAGGGCGACAGCCCGGTCACGGCACCGCCGACGTGGTTGCGGGTGCGGGCGTACTCGACCGGATCGATCGCGGCCAGAGCATCGAGCGCGGTCCGGCGGTCACCGCGAGGCACCGCCGCCAGCGACCGGGGATCGCCCCCGCTCGCCGTGCTCGGTATCGGCGGGTCCACACTCTCGGGAAGCAGCCGGGCGAGTGTGGTGAGCCTGTCCGCGGGTGGTGCCCGCAGGATCGAGTCGATCGTCGCGTCGTCGAGGGCCATGTGAGAAAAAGCCGGGAGTGCCGCGCCAGCGAGCAGCAGCGTGCATCGAAAGTGCGCCCCGTCAGGAGCCGCGATCCGCGGTGGTCATTCCACAACCGCGGCGGCATTGTGTCCGAAAGCCGGGTTTTCGTGGGCTCAAGGCGGATCGAGGCGGCGGCGCACGCGAAAGCCGACGGCGCAGGCCACGACGGCAAGCCGTTTGCCACTCCGGTTGTCGTCGGCGTTGAACTCGGGTCGCGTCCGCCGACATGCCGTCCAGATGGATGCCCCAATACGGCTTGGGTGGGCCCTCCGCCTAGCTCGCCCAGGCCGGGGCATTCGCGGGGTTCGCACCA
>CAIXGY010000252.1 GCA_903919035.1 uncultured Planctomycetaceae bacterium
CCCTCGGCGTCGGTCCCGATCAGGTTGCCCACGACGACGGTCGCACCCGACTGGCCGCCGACAAACACGCCGTCGGCCTTGTTGAGGATGATCGTGTTCTCCTCGTCCACGCCCGTGCCACCGATGACCTGATTTCGGCTGGCGAGCACGGCCACGCCGTTCACTGCGTTGGACACCAGGCGATTGCCCTTGACCACGTTCGTCGCAGAGGCGGCGCCGGCCACGGCGTTGGAGATGAGCAAACCGTGCCGGGCGTTGCCCGCCACGACGTTGCCAAGTACCGAATTCGTCGTCACCCCGGCGAGGTTGATGCCGTCACGCTTGTTGGCCCGCGTCACATCGTCTTCGGCGCCGATGGTGTTGTCTTTGATCACGTTTCGGGAAGACGAGGTCGATACGTTGATCCCGTCGGCGCCGTTGGCGGTGACGACATTGGCACCGTCGATCGTCGTGTCGTTGGTGGATGACAGCGATATGCCGTGACGGGTGTTGCCCGTCACCTCGTTCCCCTGCACCGCGATGGATCGCGACTGGGCCGTGAGGGCGATGCCGTCCGTCGTGTTCCCGCTGACGAGGTTGCCAAAGCCGTCGGTGGTGCCACCGATGGTCTGGAAGGAACTGGCAGCGACGACGATTCCGCTCGCCACGTTGCCACGTACCTCCGCCCCACGGACGACATTGCCGTCGGCCAAGGCGGTGGCGGTCGAGTTTTCGATCCGGACACCCGCCTGGCGGTTGTAGGCCGCGACCGTGCCCGCCGCCACCGCCACGCCGGCGACCCCTGACAGCCGCACGCCATTGCCCTGGTTCCCCAGCCGCTCGTCGGCGGCATTCGTGCCGAGGTATGCATCCTCGATCACGGTGCCTGTCGCCACGAGCGTGAGGCCGCCCACCTGCTGCGAGGTCACGACGATGCCGTCGCCCGTCGAGCGGACCACGGACACGCCGCCACCGATCCTGGCTTCCGCACCGCCGCGGACCCGCACGCCGGCGCCCGTGTTGCCGTCGATGACACCGCCGAGGATCGCATCGCGCCGGGCGTCGTTTTCAATCAGCACGCCGCCGCCGAGGTTCGCCGCGATGACGTTGCCTTCACCGTCACCCGTTCCGCCGATCGTATTGTTCGCGCCGATCCCAGCCGTCGACGCCGTGAGTCCGCCATCCACCCGCACGCCGGCCCCCGCATTGCGGGAAATCGTATTGCCGAGCAGGACGTTGTAGCTGCCTTTGATGATCTCGACGCCGTGACTGGTGTTGCCGAAGCCTGCCGCACCGCCCGCGGTCGTGCCGACGATGTTCGCACCGATGAGGTTCTCGTCGGAGGGATTCGCCGCAGCCGTGGCGTCGGTGGTGAGGCGGATGCCCGTGCCGCGGTTGCGGGTGACCACGTTGGCCGCCCCGGCCGTCGCAGGGTCGCCTCCGATCGTCTGGAACGAACTGCCCGTCAACTGGATGCCGTGACCGAGGTTGGCATCGATCGTGTTTCCCACGACGACGTTGCCGTTGGCCAGGTCGACCGCGTCCGACTGGTCGATGACGATACCGCCGCCGAGGTTGCGGGACATTGCGTTGCCCGCCCCGGCTGCTGCGTCTCCGATCAGGTTTTCGTAGCTCGCGACGATGCGGATGCCGACGCCTCCGTTGCCGAGCACGGCAGCTCCGCCGAACACGTTGCCGAACACGCGGTTGCCGTCCGCCGACGTCTCGATCCGCAGGCCGTCCAGCGCATTGTTGCCCACCTGGTTGCCGTAGCCCGCCTCGGCCGTGCCGATCGTGTTGTCGCTGGCGTCCGTGACGCGGATCCCGCTACCGCGGTTGGCGCGGATCGCGTTGCCGTAAACCTCGTTCTCCCGAGCCTCACCGGCGGCGACTCCCGCGTCGTCGACGCGCGTCACGACGATGCCGTCGGAACCGTTGCCGACGACGTAGTTGCCTTGCTGCGGAGCATCACCGCCGATGACCGAGGCGTTGGACTGCAGCACGCGGATCCCGATGCCGCCGTTGCCAAACCCGACTTGGAACGTGGCGTTCGTCCCGACGAAATTTCCCGTCACCGCGATCGAACGGGATCCGTTTCGCACGTCGATCCCGTTGCCGCCGTTGAGCGTGATCGTGTTGGCCGCCTCGCCGACGATGCCGCCGATCTGTTGGTACGCGGCGTCATCGACGACGATGC
>CAIXGY010000253.1 GCA_903919035.1 uncultured Planctomycetaceae bacterium
AAGCCTCCGTCGCTGTGACATTTTCGCCCCGACCCACGGTGACGGGGCCGCGATCGCAGGGGGCGAAAATCTCAAGGCTCCTTCGGCTTTCGTCCCCCCGGGCTGAATCGTTGTCGATCATTCGTGCGACATCCGGATGTATCGCCCATGCCCACGCGTGACACCCTCGGCGGCATCGTCCACTCGTATCAGAAGTACGATCCCGTGCGCGTGCCGCCGCCCCGCGGGCCGGCCGCGGATCTGCTCTCGGCCGCGATGGACCACGTGCTCGAGTTCGGCGCCGACGACGGCACGGAGTTCACGGCGGAGCAACTCTCCGAGGCGATTCAGCTCTCGCCGGAGGACCTGAAAAATCTCGGTCCGTCGCTCGACTCGATTCGCAGGGCCCTGGAGGAACGCCGCCGCCGAATCCTCGAACGCTACGAGACGGACGGCGTGCGGAAGAAAGCCCGAGCCGCGTTTCGCGACGCGGCACAGCGGGCCGAGCCGCCGGCGAAACACCGTGCCGAGTTTCAGCGGGCTGTCCGCGAGGAACAGCTGCGGCGGCTCGAACGGCTCTGGTACGCGCAGGAAGACGATCAGGTGCCGTTCGCGGCGCGGCTGCCGGGCGTGATCGAGCGTCTTGGTGACGTCTACCAGGTGGACGAACTCGCCACGAAGTGGACGTTCACCGGCCGCGAAAAACTCACCGTCGAGGAGGCGCTCGACGTCAAGCGGCAACTCGAGGAGATCGAGGAGCTTCTGCGGCAGATCGAGGAGGCCCGCACCACGGCGAAACTCGCCATCCTCGACCTCGAGGCGCTCGGGCGGCACGTCGAGCAGGGTGAGCTCGACGACCTCGAACGGCTCAAGCGGCAGGTGCAGGATCTCATCGAGCAGGCGGCGGCCCAGCAGGGTCTCGAGCGCACGAAGAACGGCTACGCGTTGACTCCGAAGGCCCTCCGCACCTTCCAGGGCAAACTTCTCGAGCGGATCTTCGCGCGGCTGGAGGCGTCGCGGACGGGCCGGCATCAGGTCGACGTCCAGGGAGACGGCGCCGTGGAGCTCGTGCCGACGCGGCCCTACGAGTTCGGCGATTCGGTGGCCCAGATGGACATCCCCGGCTCGCTCGTCAACGCGCTGCTGCGGGAGGCCGCCGCGGGCCACACCGGCCGGCCGCGGCTCACGCCCCGCGACATCGAAGTGCACAAGACCCGGAACACGCCGAAGTGCGCCACGACGGTCGTGCTCGACATGAGCGGCTCGATGCGCTACGGCGGTCTTCACGTGAGCGTGAAGCGGATGGCGCTGGCGCTCCAGGGGCTCGTGCAGCGGGAATTTCCCGGCGACTTTCTGCAGTTCATCGAGATGTATTCGTTCGCGAAGCCGCTGCCGGCCGGCAGCATCCTGCGCTGCATGCCGAAGCCCGTGACGATCTTCGACTCGGTCGTCCGCCTCCGGGCCGACATGGCCGACCCGCGGATCACGGAGGCCGACGTGCCGCCGCACTTCACGAACATCCAGCATGCCCTGCAATTGTCGCGTCAGCACCTCGCCCGACAGGACACGCCCAACCGCCAGGTGATCCTCATCACCGACGGCCTTCCGACGGCGCATTTCGAGGGCAGCCAGCTCCTCCTGCTCTATCCGCCGCACAGGCGCACGGAGGAGGCCACGCTCCGCGAGGCGCGGGCCTGCCGCCGGGAGGGCATCATCGTGAACGTGTTCCTGCTGTCGGGGTGGTCGCAGTCGCGGGAGGACATCCAGTTCGCCTACCGGCTCGCCGAAGCGGCACAGGGGCGGGTGTTCTTCACGGCGGGCCGGGATCTCGACCGGTTCGTGGTGTGGGACTACCTCGACCGCCGCCGGTCGATCATCGGCTGACGGGTTGGACGGCCCGCATGTGATCCTGGCGCGTCACTACGCCTGACCGGCGTTCGGGATGCCCGACGCGATCGAGGCGCCGTGTCAGAGAGCCTCTTCGGTGCGGAGCGTCACCTCGATCAGCCGCTCCATCACCGCGGCGGGCGACTCGTGGGGGAAGTTCGTGAGCACGACCTCCTTGGCGTAGAGCTTGCCGATGTAGCGGCGGTGCTTCGCGGCCGATCCGCGGCTGGCGAGGAAGTCGCGGTGCGCCGAGTTGATCACGATCTCGTTGGCAACCGTGTCGTAGCGACTCCGCCAGGGCTGGCCGTGCTCCGCCTCGAGCCGGTAGCCGGGCAGGCCGCGGCCCCCCGCCCCGTCGCCGTCGGCGTCGACCACGAACTTGAGGTCCGCGCTGTCGCTCACCGTCACGTCCCTCTGCGTCGCGGTGGCCTCGACGGTCACCATGCCGATGTCCGACGAGGCCACGCGGCACGAGACCCCGTCGGTCGCGATCGCGGCCGAGCCCGACGCGAGCCGCCAGGTGATCGCCACCCCGTCCGGGATCGGCGTGCCGTCGGCGTCGCAGGGCGTGGCCGTGAACAAACAGGATCCGCCGGGGGGGCGGCGTGGTCGCCGGGGTGTGACCCGGACGGCCGCGAGCGGCCCGGGATCGGCGGCGAAGAGCGGCGGGCCGCCGTCCGCCGGGCTGCCCGACTGCGGTCGCCGCGGCCGCGGGTCGCCACTCGCCCCGGTGCCCGCGCGGTCCTGCAGGGCCGGTTCCGTCTTCGGGATGTCGAAGAAGAGATACTCCTCAGCCGGCAACTCGGAGAGGGCCGACGCGAATGCCTTGTGGACCTGCTTGAGCAACTGCCGGCTGGCCCGCTCGGCCTCGGCCTGTTCGCGGGTGGCCACCACCGCCTGAATGTCGGCCGCGATCGACGGCGCCACCGCCACCAGTGCGTCGAGCGCCGCGTCGGGCACGATGCCCGAGCGCGTGCCTGGCGCCAGCGCGAGGGCTTCGAAGTCCACGAGGCCCTCCAGCCGGCGATCGGTCCACGGCGGCTGCTGAAACGCGAGCACGTCGGCGATGTCGGCGAGCACCCGCGTGCCGTCCTTGCAGATCGCGATCCCGCCGCGGCCTGCGGCATCGTCGCTTCGCAGGTAGAGTTCCACGCACACGTCGCCCAACGCCGTGGGGTAGCGGCGTGGGATCTCCAGCCGCTCTCCGTCGAACTCCCGGGGCACCACCCGGATCTCCCGCCGCGCCACCGCATCGACCACGTCGATCACCACGCCCGTGTTGCGGATGCGGTCGCGAAGCTCGGCCGAGAGGTAGCGGGCGATCTTCTCGCCCGTCACGAGATTCTTCGTGGTTTCGAGCAGGGGTCCCACCAGCACCCGCGTGCCGGCCGCCGCCAGCCGCCCCTTCACCGGCCGGATCGCGTAGTGCCGCTGACCGCGCACGAGGTGCAACTCACGGGGCGGCGTCGTGCCGCCACCGCCGGAGGTCATCCGCAATTCCTCGCCGAGGCTCCAGAAGCTCAAGAGGCCGATGCCGAACTCGCCGTGGACGCCCTGCCGCCGGGCGGCGCCGAGATGCCGCTTCATGGAGTCGCAGAGGTGCGTGGCGATCCGCTCGAAGTCGGCCGCGCCCGACTCGTCGGGGGCCACGCCGCGGCCGTCGTCGGCGACCTCCAGAAAGAGCCGGCCCCGCGAGCGGCGGCGGATGATCCGCACGCTCACCGCCCCCGCGTCGATCGCGTTCTCCGCGAGCTCGCAGATCGCCTTGAGTGGATGCGTCTGCGAGTGCGCGATGATCGTGATCGCGTTCCACTGGTCGCCGATCTTGAGCGTGCCGGTGGTGGCCGCGGCCTTCTGCGTGCGGGGTCGCTGCAGTCCGGTCTTCTTCATGGGGCGTCTTGAGAGTCGGATGTCCAGGCTCCGGTGCGTCACCACCGCGACGGGGCGGCTCGCGAGCAGGCTCATCGTATCGCCCCGCGCGATCCCTTGGCAGTTTGACAGAGACTGGTGCCATGCATGGGGGGCATGGTCAGCGAGCAGGGCCGAAATGTTGACCCTTTCCGCTCCTTAGCCACAATGGTGGCACTCTGTGGGCTCGGGATTGCGTACGGACTCCCAGGGCATCACTCTGGCCTCGTATGGCTGTGACTGGCGGACGGGGTTCTTCGTGGCGGTCCGTGCTCGTCGCCTTCGCGGCTGCGCTGCCCTCGGTCTGCGCCGATCGCTCGACAGCCGCCACGACGACCTACACGAGCGTCTGGGCTGGGGGGACGATCGCCCCCAATGACACCGTGGTGCTCAACGATGGTGCCCTCGTTACCGGCAACGTCGTGGCCAACGGAGCACTGCAGTTCAATCAGACGGGATCACTGACGCTGAGCAGCACCCTGTCGGGCACAGGCGCGCTGTCCCTCATGAATCGCGGCACGCTGAACCTGACCGGCACGAACGCTGCGTTCAATACTGTGGCGTTAGACATGTCTACGGTCACATTCGCCGGGCTGCTGCAAATACGGGGTGGTTTTGGTGATGTTCGTGTTGGCAATAGCGGCTCCGGCTCGCTGAACGTGGATGGTGGAAGTGTCACCAACTCGATTGGCTACCTCGGCTACAACGCCGGCAGTGTCGGCACCGCGACGGTCACGAGCGGTACATGGGCCAACAGCAGCGATCTTTATGTTGGCAACAGCGGCACCGGCTCGCTGAACGTGAACGGTGGCAGGGTCACCAACTCCAGTGGCTACCTCGGCTACAACGCGGGCAG
>CAIXGY010000254.1 GCA_903919035.1 uncultured Planctomycetaceae bacterium
GCGGCGGAGCCGGTCCGTGCCGCCCCCGCCGCCGCAGCGGACCGCGCGCTCTTCGGCGACGATCGCATCACCGTCGAACTCGGTCGGGGGCTCGTCGGCCTCGTGGCCCGCAGCGACGGAGCGCTGCTCGAGGCCGTCACGGCCCTGCGCACGCGGCTCGCCGGTGACCTCGGCTTCGTGCTGCCGGAGGTCGCGTTCCGCGACGATCTCGCGCTTGCCGATCGGGCCTACCGCATCACCGTCGCCGGGCAGCCGGTCGCCGAGGAGGAACTGCCCGCCGGGCGACGGCTCGTGATTCCGGGCATCGATGCGGACGTCACTGCCGATGCCTCCGGCGCCGACGCCGTCGATTGGCTCGACGGCCGGCGGTGCGCCTGGGCGGGCCATGCCCGGGCCGAGGCGGCCCGCCGCCGCGGCGCGACCGTGCTCGACGAGGCCGAATGCGTGGCTCGCGCGCTCGAGGGCGCGGTGCGCCGCCATGCGGATCGACTGCTGTCGCGGGAGGATGCGGCGCGGCTCGTCGAGTCGCTGCGGGCGGCGCAGCCCGCGCTCGTGTCGCAGGTGGTGCCCGAGCCGCTGTCCATCGCCCGGATCCAACGAACGCTCCAATGCCTGCTGGCCGAGGGTGTGCCGATCCGACCCCTCGGCGACCTGCTCGAGACCATGGCGGATCACGCCGCCGAGGCCGCGGAGCCGGCCGACCTGGCCGAGATCGTCCGCCGGCGGCTGGCGGCCACGATCTGTCGCCGGGCGCGGGATCCACAGGGCAGGCTCACGGCCGTGCGGCTCACGGGGCCGGCGCTCGATGCCTGCGTCGTGGCCGCGCCGAAGCGGCCGCCCACGAAGGTCGTCGCCGAGGTGCGTCGGGCCGTGCGGATCGCCGTGGAGCGCGGGGGCGAGCCGGTCGTCCTCGTGCCGGCCGCCGTGCGCCGGCAGGTTCGCGCGGCCCTCGTCAAGCAACTGCCCGCCGTGCGGGTGCTCGCCGAGGACGAGGCTGCCGACGACGCCGGGCTGGACGTGTTTGCAATCGTGTCGGGAGAGGAGGCGGTTCGCGCGGCCTGACCGCCGCGACCCGGAGATCGAACGACGACGGCGGAAGTCTGGAGAAACGGCGCGGGCCGTGCGGTCCGCCGCGAAAAACATCAAGTGACCTGGGCCGACATGCCGATGCTGATCGGTTCGGCGGCCCGCGCGATTCCCGTCGCACACCAGGATGGTGTGGACGCCCTGTCAAGGAGGACCCAGTGGCATACCACGCGACCCAGCTGACGCCCGAAGAGGTGCAGGATCTCTGGAAGCGGTTGAAGGCCGACCCCGACAACCAAGAATTGCGCAACCGCCTCATGGAGAACTACCTGCCGCTCGTGAAGTACAACGGCGAGCGAATCTGGTCGCGGCTGCCTGACGGCGTCGAGCTCGACGACCTCGTCTCGGCGGGCACGTTCGGCCTCATGGACGCCATCGACGCCTTCGACATGTCGCGGGGCGTGAAGTTCGAGACGTACTGCGTGCCGCGGATCCGCGGGGCGATGCTCGACGAGCTCCGGACCATGGACTGGGTGCCGCGGCTCGTGCGGTCGAAGGCCAGCAAGCTCAACGAGGCCGTGAAGACGCTCGAGGCCAAGCTCGGCCGGACGCCCGCCGACGCCGAGGTGGCCGAGCACATGGGCCTGTCCCGCGAGGACTTCGAGAAGCTGCTCGTCGATGCCAACGCCGTGAGCCTCGTGAGCCTCAACAAGAAGTGGTGCGAAACCGACAGCTCGAAGGACGTCCACGAGATCGACGTGCTGGAGGACAAGAAGGGGGAAGACCCCACGCGACGGATCCAGAAGGGCGACCTGATGCGGCTCGTCACCAAGGGGCTCAACCGCAACGAGCGGCTGATCATCATCCTCTACTACTACGAGGAGCTGACCATGAAGGAGATCGGGGCCACCCTCGACCTCTCCGAGAGCCGGGTGAGCCAGATGCACTCCGCGATCGTGGAACGGCTCCAGAATCAACTCGGCCGGCGCCGGCCGGAATTTGCGATGTGAGCCCATGTCCGTCCCGGCAGGCCAGGCGGTCTGCGGGGGCGGGGAATCGGCAGAATGCCGAAAACAGGCAGCCGAAAATTTTTCTCAAGGTCGGGACGATGGCTGGACGATGAGACAAAGCGAGCCGCGGCGACCGGCGACCTTCCGTCGCCGGCCGCTGTCCGACGACTGATGTCGCCGGAACGCGGAAGCGCGGCAAGAATGGGATCAGTTCGGACGAATTCGGAATCCGCCAGCGAACGGAAGCGAACCCCCCGGCGACCTCCCGCGTAGCAGGAGTCGTGTGGGGGAGACGGAACTCGAAGCCAGTCCGCAAGGAGAGCGATCATGAACATCTTCGGTGTGTTTTCGACGCATGGTGCGACTGCCGCCAACGCGGTGAAGGGTGTGGAAGCCTCGCAGGCCTCGCAGGCCGCCGCCGCCCAGCGGGGCGTGGGCGAGGTGCATGATGCCGTGACCCTGTCGATCGACGCCGTGCGGGCCGCCGACGCCACGTCGGACATCCGCTTCGATCGCGTCAACGCGATCCGTGCGGCGATCGCCGACGGCACCTACGAGACGCCCGACAAGCTCGACGCGGCCCTCGACCGTCTGCTCGACAGCATCTGACGTCACGCCCGCCGGGCCATCCATGGCCCCGGCGGGTTGGGCTCGCTGGAGGGGTGGTGTGAGGCTCGGCTTGCCGGGCCGAGCGTGAGCCGCGGCAGGCCCGAAGGGATGCGGCGGCGCGGAAGCGAGCGCGGCTGATGTGTCCCTGGCCTCGCCGACTGCTCGCCCCGCCGGGCTGTGATAAACTGGGAAACGCCTTCAGGTGCTTCCCGCCATGGCCGTGGCCCACGACTTCACGCTCGGTTCCGTCGACGTGGCCCTCTCGCCGCGCGAGCGGTTCGCCGAGTTTCTCCAGGCCCGCGGCAAGCGGATCACCCGGCAGCGGCAGGTGATCGTCGATCACGTCGCCAGCCGGCACGAGCACTTCGACGCCGAGCAGTTGCTCGCTGATCTGCGCACCACGCCCCAGGGGGCGCGGGCCAGCCGGCCGACCGTCTATCGCACGCTCGCCGAGATGGTCGATGCCGGACTGCTCCACAAGATGGTGCTCGACGGCCGGGCGGTCTACGAGCACGATTACGGCTACCCTCAGCACGACCACCTCTACTGCACGGCCTGCCGGATCCTCATCGAATTTTCGAGCGACGAGGTGGCGGCGATCCGGGATGCGGTCGCGGCGAAGCATCGCTTCCTGCCGCAGGGGCATCGGTTGCTCGTCACCGGGTTGTGCGCCGACTGCCGCACGAGCCGCAGCAAGTCGCGGCACCAGGATCGCGTCTGACCCTCACGCAGGCGTGCCGTCATCCGGCCAGCCGGCCCGAGCCGCACCGTCGGTGTCGCCACTCGGCGAAACCCACGTTCCGCAATCACGCTCGGCCGACTGACAGATGCTCGCGATCAGGGCCGCCACGTCGCGGCAGTGCGGCTGACGCAGCAGGGCGACCCGACCGCGGCCGGGAATGCGATGCACGAGCACGGTCGCTCCGGAAGCCCTGCGCCAGCAGTAATCGTCCCAGAGTTTTTGTCGGTCATCGAGGGGCGTCGTCGGGGGCCAGGTGACCGTCGCCCGGAGCAGATGAATGGTGAGCCGCGGCTCGGCCGTGACCAGGTGCCGCTCAGCGAGGGTGAGAAAGTGCCGTTCGATGGACGGCGGAGCCTGCGGGGAGAGATCCCGGGGCGGCGTGGGGGACGGCGATGGACGCAGTCGGTTCCACCCCCGCCGGACCACGCGAGCCCAGCCCCGCAGACCCCAGTGCAGCGTCCATGCCGGCACCGTCATGAGAACGTGCCGGATGCGATCGACGGTCGAGAACGATGTCCACGGGGCGAGTGTCTCGATCATGATCACGAGCGGGGGCGTGGAGTCACGGGCAAGCCGCGCCGCCGTCTCGTAGGCCAGCACGCCCGCCCACGAAAACCCCACCAGGATCCAGGGGCCTTCCGGACGGTGGCGACGGATGGCCGCAGCAATGTCAGCCACCGCATGGTCGACGTCGGGCGGGAGTTGCGTCCGATCCCACACCGCCCGCGATCGCACCCCGATGACGGGACGCTCCGCTCCGAAAGACTTCACGATCTCCGCGTACGCGGAGACGTCGCCGCTGACGCCGTGGATGACATAGATGGGCTGCCGTGTTCCCTGTGCCTGGAGCGCGACGAGTTGGTCGCGGGGGGCGTTCTCCGCGGCAGACTCGCGAATCAGGCGGCGCAGGCCGGCGAGGCTGGGTTCCTGGAAGAAGGCCGACGCCGGCAGCAGGACGCCGGTTTCCTCCTCGACGCGGAGCAGGAGCCGCAACGCCGACAGGGAATCGCCCCCCAAGTCAAAAAACGATTCCCGCGCATCGTCCCCGGCGCTCCACGGAAAGAAGTCCTTCCAGATGCGCGGCAGGGCATCGCCGACCGCTGGGGGCAGCCCGGCTGCCGGCAGCCTCTCCAGGGATGCAGCCAGGGCGGCGTGATCGGTTTTTCCCCGGTCGTTGACGGGGAAGACGTCGATCCCCAGCAGTCGTCGCGGTCTCATGGACGCCGGGAGCCGCTGTTCCAGATGCCGCTGGAGACGCTCGGCCAGGCCCGCGAGCGCGGGCGAAAAGAACCCGGCGAGCAGGGTCCGCCCATCCGGGAGGTCACACACGCAGGCCGCCGCCTGCCGCACGCCCGGACACGACAGCATGGCGCGCTCGATGTCTTCCAGTTCGATGCGCACCCCATTGACCTTGACCTGTCGGTCGACGCGGCCGACGAATTGCAGCCCGCCGTCGGGGCCGACGCGCGCGAGATCACCCGTGCGAAACCACCTGGCGCCGCGCCGTGGCTCCGTGAAGAAGCGGGTCGCCGTGAGCGCAGGCCGGTTCCAATAGGCGCGGGCCAGTTGGGGGCCGGCGAGCAGCAACTCCCCGACGTCGCCCACGGCAACATCCACCCCGGAGGCATCGACGACCCGCACCAGGTTGCCCGGCAACGGATGGCCGATGGCCACGTCGCCCGGCTGCGACAGGTCCGCCATGAGGTTGGCCACCGTCGTCTCGGTCAGCCCGTAGACGTTCAGCAACCGGGGCGGCCGCAGGCCGCGGGACTGGAAAAAGTCGCGCCAGCGCCGCGCGTCCACGGCCGTCACCGATTCGCCTCCGGTGGTTGCCAGACGCACCGTCGCCGGAAAACGTCCCCGCTGTTCCATGGCGGCGACGATGTCGCCGAGCATGGGCGCGTAGATGCCGATGATCGTGAGCCGCGCCGCCTCGCAGAAATCCAGGAAGGCGGCGGCGGAGTCGAGCAGCGTCGCCGACCGGATGACCAGGGTGGCCCCGGCACAGAGCGCGGAGAATATCTCCTCGACCGAGGCGTCGAACCCCACCGGACACAGCTGGAGCACGCGGTCGCCAGGGCCGATCGCGTGCCGCGCGATCACCGTGGCGACGAGATGGGCGAGGGCGGCGTGCTCGATCATGCTCGCCTTGGGTTCCCCCGTGCTGCCCGACGTGTAGATCATGTACGCCAGGTCGTGCGGTTCGGTCGTCACCCGCTCCGGGGCGGCCTCCGGGGCGGTGGCCGAATGGAGGAAGACGTCGCCCGTGAGTTGTCGCGCGAGCTGGCCATGTGCCTCGTCGGTGATGATGCCGAGCGGCCGGGCATCCCGCACGATGTCACGCAGGCGGTGCAGCGGCGCGGAGGTGTCGAGCGGCACGTAGGCCGCTCCCGACTTGAGCACGGCGACCACGGTGACGGGAAACGCGAGCCCCTGCGGCAGCAGCACCGCATACGCATGCTCCGGGCCCGCGCCATGCGCGCGGAGTCGGGCCGCCAGCCGATCGGAATGTGCCTCCAACTCGCCGTAGGTGAGCGCGTCGGGCCCGCTTTCGATCGCGACGGAATCGGGCGCCGCCGCCGCCCGAGCGGAAATCCAGCGCTGGACCAACGAGCCGTCCGCCGGATGGCAGGGCAGCGGTCCGACCGTCTCGCCAAACAGGATCGAGGCGATCTCGGCCGCGCGCTCGGCGTCGATCTGGCTGGCGGCGAACCGCAGTGTCAGGCGGCCGTCGCCATGGCACACCAGCAGGCCCGGATTGTCGACCTCGGGCGCGGAGTCGGCCGACAGGCAGACTGCCATGGACTCGATGCGGGCCCAGGCCCCGCGGAGTTCCGGGAATCGTGCCGGCAGGTCAGCCGGCACCCGGGGCTCGTGCAGTTCGCGATCGAGGGCGGCGGCCAGCGACTCCGGCCCGCCCGCGTCGCACACGAACGGCCGCATTCGCATGAAGCCGGTGAGGTGCCGCTGATGCAAGCCGACGAGCCGGGGCCGCGGCCCCGCGTCGCGGAGCAGGATGTCGAGCACGGTCGCGAGCGCCGAGCCGGCCGAGCGACCAGGCTCGATCGGTCGCTCGAACACGTGGTCGCCGGCATCGCCGGATCGGAATGGCTGCACCCCGCGCGGACGCAGCGGTGCCGGGAGCGTCACGAATCGGGCGCGGGTGGCGTCCTCGCATCTCGCGGCGGCCACTTGAGCCGCCTCGATCGCCGTCTCCTCGGCCGGGGTGAGCGCGGGCAGTTGCCGCCCCAGCCATGACGCCGGCGGGTCGAAGGCGCGACCAGTGAGCGTCGTCAGGCCCGACACCCGCACGGCGGCGCCGTCGCCCGCGACAACCGTGAGCGTCTGGGGTTCCACGCCGACGACGGTCCCCGCGGGATGAACGCCCGCCGGGGGCACGACGCCGATCCGGCTGAACGAGGCGAGCAGGCCGTCGGGCAGCAGAACCTTCGGTAGACCAAAATCGTTGGCGTACGGGCCGGTCTGCCCGGCTCTGGCGAAGCGGCAGATGTGGGCGGCGGCATCGGCCCAGCGGATGATGCCCTGCCGCGGCAGTCGACGGCTCCGTGGGAACACCGTGCGGCGGGCGAGATCCTGTGGGTCGCCGCGCACGAGGCCGGCTTCGAGTCGGTCGAGCACCTCCCCGAAGGCGTCCACGGCGTGCTCGTAGCACGTGGCGGCCAGCGAGAGTGCGGTGTCTGCGTCAGTGATCGGGAATCGTCGTTGGACGACGATGTCGCCGGCGTCGACGTCGCCGTGCATGAGATGCCAGGTGATGCCGTGACTCGATTCGCCGTTCAGGATGGCCCAGGACGGGGCGTTGACGCCTGCGTAGGCGGGCAGGGGTGAATCGTGATAGTTGATCGCAGCCTGGCACGCGAAACCGATCTCGTCGGGCCGCAGGATCGTCCGGTTGACGATGCTGAACAGGACGTCCGGCCGGTCGGCGAGGCCGGCCATCGCCTCCCCCATGCTGCGATAGACACGCACGCCCGCGGGAATCCCCTCGTCGGGCGTGACGAGCGCCACGACCGTGTGTCCGCGGCCGGCCACGATCTCCGCGCAGCGCCGCAGCAGGGCCGACTCCCCGACGAAGAGACAGGTCAATCGTCGCGGCGGCGTCCGCATGATGTCATTCCGCGGCGGTCAGCACGCGCGCGTCGTCCATGAGGCGGTTCGCGAGCGTCGCCGCCCGCTCTGCGGACGGGCCGGTCGCGATGAATTCACAGAGCGTATTGTTGAAATCGAACGGCGGTCCGGCCAATGCCCGGTCGATGTCCGCGGCGCGGGCCGGCCACACGAGGCGGATGTCGTCGCGGGCGAACAAGGCCGCGGCATTCTCCAGCGTGCGCCGGCGCGGAGGCCCGTACACCACGAGCCGGCGGGCCGCGGCATGCATCCGCGCCCGAGGCTCCGGCGCCGGTCGCTTTCCGAGATGGAGCGCCATCAGCATCGCCATGCGGTTCACGCCGTAGACCTCCCGATACAGATCCTCGAAATAGCCGCCCCCCATCCGCGCGGCGCACTCCACCACGATTGCCCGCGGGCCCGCGAGTTTGACCTCGGTATGCGTCCAGCCGGTGTGGATGCCCAGGTCCCGGATCGCCCGCTCCGTCGCCTCGCGGCACGCCGCCTGCCGCGCCGCCGGCAGGGTGCTGGGCATCGTGTCGCCGACCTCCACGAAGTAGGGCGGTGTCATCGGCAATTTGTCGGAGAGCAGATGACACAGGGGCGTGCCATCCTTCACGAGCGTCTCGACGGTGTGCTCGGTTCCCGGGATCAACTCCTCCACCACGAAGTCGTCCCCCGTGCAGTCCTGCTTGGTCAGTCCTGCGTAGCGTTCGTGCTGCTCGCCGTAGGCCGCGGCCAATTCGTGACGGTCGGCCACGCGCACCGCCCCGCGGCTGTTGAAGCCGAATCGCGGCTTGAGCACGCACGGGAACATGGTCGGGTCCACCGCAGCCAGATCGCATGCGGCCCGGATCAGCACGGTGCGCGGAAAGGAGTCGCCGCGATTCAACGCGCGTCGCATGGCATATTTGTCCCGCGCCAGGTCCGGCTCCGCGATGATGGGGGGGAGCCCGAGCGCCGCGGCCAGGCGGGCCGCGGGCACGACGCATTTTTCCTTGCGGTTCAGGACCGCGGTGAAGGGCTTCCGGTCGTGGAGGGCGGCGAAGGCACGGATGGCGTCGCCCAGGCACCGGGGATCGACGCGTATCGCGTCCCCGCCGAGATCGGAAAACGACGCGAAGGTGAAGTCCGACGCCGGTGTCAGGCCGGTGTAGTCGGCGATCTCCTCGCGCCGGCTGATGAAGGCGATGAAATGCGGCTGCGCCGGATCAGGCATCGGCGTCGTGGGTCAGGCGGGTGGCGGTGATCGGCCGCAGCACCGTGTCGACCGCGATGCCGCCGCGCAGCGCGGTCATCACGCCCGCCGCCTCGAGGTAGTTGTCGACCGTGTAGACCCCCGTGCGTCCGCCCGGCAGGGATTCCAGGTCGGTGCGCATCTGGTTGCGGTTTCCGCGGACGGCGATCACGGGAATGCGCTGGGCGAGGGCGGCGAGCGTCGGCAGCCCGACGCAGCCGTCCGGGATCACGAGGCAGTGGATGTTTTCCACCCCGATCCGCCCCGCGGCCCCGGGAGCCCCCCCGGCCGCGCAGATCGCCGGACTGCGCTGCAGGCCTTTGAGCACGCTGAACAGGTACGTGCAGGAAACCGGCTCGGCGGCCTTGCGCGGATCGACCGGCCCGAAGTCGAGGGTCTGCACCTCGCGGGATGTCATCATCGGGGCATGCGCCGTGGGGACGCGGTATTTCCGCGAGAGCGTGTGCGTGAGCATGGCCTCGACCCCGCCCCACGGGTTCACCATCTGGTCGGCGGTGTCCGCGAAATAATCCTTGTGGTAGTGGGACGGCACCTTGATCAGCGAGGACACGGCCACCGCGTCGAATTGGCCCTGACGCCGATCCAGGGCCTGGAACACGCTTTCCAGTCCCTCCACGACGCCGGCCGCCCGTCCGGACGGGGCGTACACGGACCGCATGGAGAAGTTTTCCCGCAGCACGACGACCTCGCGGACGTCGAATCCCGCCGCCGCCCGCGCCGCCGACGCCATGTTGACCGTCGCATCCATGAACCACGGATCGGCGTGGCGCTCCATGAGCATGAGGAGCCGGTTGGCCCGCACGGGCTGCAACTCGACGTTGCCCATCAGCAGGTCGGTGATGACGCTGCCCTCGACGTACAGCGAGTTGGCGGGCAATTCATTGATGTCGGCGGCATTGCCCACGTTCGGGTGGGTGACGAGCGTGTCGCAGGCGGCGGCCAACAACCTGGCCGCCGGCCCCGCGTCACCGCTGTGGCCGCCAATTTCCGCGCCCACCCCCGTGGGCACGAGAAAGATCGCGTTGAAGCGGGAGTCGTCGCGATTCGTGCGCGCACGGAAGTCGAAGAGTTCCGGGATGGCGCCGTCGGCGGGCGCTGCGAAGACCCCGACCTCGCAGGAGAAATCGCTTTGCGATCGGCCCGTCACGACGAAGCGGACGACCTGCTGTTCGGTGCCGACGGTTCGCCGGGCCGCGGTCGCGAAGGCGGAGATCAGGCCCGCCGCATCCTCGTCGCCGCGGGTGTGCGCCGTGAAAGAGGCTTCGGTAACCTTCATGGTCCGGGTGTGAGCGAGTGTCGTCGGGGGAGCCGGCGGGCGAGTTCGAAAACCTCGAGGGCCGCGGCTCGACAACGGTATACGGCGTGGCAGGCGCGATCGCAACGAGTGGACTGTCCGCCGGCACCGCCGCCGCCCGGCGGGACGCTCAGACGCGCAGCGCGGACTCGGGGCCGCGGGCCGGGCAGTCGGCGAGCGCGGCCCGCACGGCGCCCCCGACGAACTCGTCCACCTGCGCGGCAGCGCGGCCGGCGAGATCCCGCGTGTCCATCGCGGCCGCGAGGTCGACGCGGTCGAAGAGCGGATCGGCGGCGAGCCGCGCGGCGAGATCGTTGGCGTGGCCCTCCCGCATCCGGGCCGTCGCGGCGTGGCTGTGCGTGCGCAGCGCCTCGTGCAGGGCCTGCCGGTCGCCGCCGGCCGTCGTCCCCGCCATGAGGATCTTCTCGGCGGCGAGAAACGGGAGATGCTCGTCGAGATTCCGGCGGATGCCACCGGGCAGCACGACGAGGCCGCCTGCGATGTTGGCGTAGATCACGAGCTGCGCGTCGGTGGCGAGAAACGCCTGCGGCAAGACGAGCCGGCGCGGGGCCGAGTCGTCGAGCGTCCGCTCCAGCCACTGCACGGCCGCCGTCTGGCCGGCCGTGACCTGCAATCCCATCACGAACCGTCCGAGCCCGCACATCCGCTCGGACCGCATCGGATTCCGCTTGTAGGGCATCGCGGAGGAGCCCACCTGATCCTGTTCGAAGGGCTCCTCGAGTTCGCCCCAGGCCGCCGCGAGCCGCAGGTCGTTGCCCGCCTTGTGGGCCGACTCCGAGACCCCGGCCAGGGCCGCCACCACCTGCGAGTCGATCTTCCGCGTGTAGGTCTGGCCGGTGATCTCGTAGGAGGAGTGGAAGCCGAGTTTCTTCGCGACCAGCTCGTCGAGCCGGCGGACCTTCGCATGGTCGCCGTGGAAGAGTTCGAGGAAGCTCGCCTGCGTCCCCGTCGTGCCCTTCATGCCGCGGGCCCGGAGAAGCTTGCGACGATGGGTCACCTCCTCCAGGTCGAGGAGCAGGTCGTGGATCCAGAGGCAGATCCGCTTGCCGATCGTGGTGGGCTGGGCGGGCTGAAGGTGGGTGCGGCCCAGGCAGACCACATCCTTCGTCGCCGCGGCCTTGGCGGCCAGCCGCTCGATCACGGTCGAAAGCCGCGCGACGATCAGGTCCAGCGATTCCCGGATCAGGATCAAGTCGGCGTTGTCGGTGATGCTGGCGCTGGTGGCCCCGAGGTGGAGGATCGGTCGGGCCGAGGGGCAGGCGTCGCCGAACGCGTGGAGGTGGGCGAAGACGTCGTGCCGCATCCGCCGCTCGTAGTCGGCGGCCCTCGCGAAATCGATCCGCTCGAGATTGGCCCGCATCTCGGCGAGTTGTGCAGGCGAGATTGGCAGGCCGAGTTCCGCCTGGGCCTCCGCGAGCGCCAGCCAGACCTGCCGCCAGAGCCGGTAGCGATGGTTGTCGCTCCAGAGCCGCGTCATCTCCGCCGACGCGTAGCGGGCGGCGAGCGGGTTGTCCCAGTGGTCGCGGGGATCGGTCGGCGTGTCGGCGTTCACTCGCGGGCTCCTCTGGGGCGGGCGGTGCCGCGGCCCGAGGGCGCGGCGTCCCTCGCCATCTTGCAGAACAGCCGCTCCAGGGCCAGCCTGGCGCGCAGGCCCCGCGAGGCTTCGCCCTTGAGCGCCCGGTCGAGGTCGAGGAGCCATACCGGCAGGCGACGCACGCGGCGGGCGCCGAGTTGCTGGAGCGCCTCCCGCGCCTGGCCGAGCGCCTTCGGCCAGGCCGCCACGCCCGCCTCTCGCAGCGCCTGTTCGACGCCGGCCGGCCGGCCGGCGTCGGCCGGCAGCGCGAGCAGCCGCGCCGCCGTCGAGAGCCTCCGCAGCACCGCCGCGATCTGCGCGACGATGCCGATCGGGTTTTCGCCCGCGGCCAAGAGCGCGTCGAGATGCGCGATGGCCGTGCGGGCGTCTCCGGCGCCGGCGGCATCGATCATTTCCCAGGCGGTGCGCTCCTGGGGCGAGCCGGCGACGGCATCGACGGCGTCGGGCTCGAGGGGCGCGGTGCGGCCCTCGGGGGGCGTCGCCGCCGTCAGGCGGGCCAGCGCCTGGTCCACCTGGCCGAGGTCGGTGCCGAGCCGCTCGAGCAGCCGCTGCGCCGTGGCCGCCGCGAGCGGGAGCCCGTGTCGCGACTGACTCCAGCGACGCAGCCACGGCGCGAGGTCGACCTTCGCCGGGATCGACGTCTCGATCACGAGTCCGTGTGCCGCCGCCGCCTTCGCCAGCCGCGTCGTCGCCGGGAAGGTCTTGATCTCCAGGATCACGATGCCGCGGCCGGCGCGGGCCGGCGCCGCGGCGAGCTTCTCGAGCGCCTCCCGGGTGGCCGAGACGAACCCATCGGCGTTGCGCACGACGGCCGCACGCGTGGCCGTCGCGAACATGGGAATGGTGGCGGCCTCGTCGAACACGTCGCGCGGGTCGCAGTCGCCCGCGCCGTCGAACTCCCGCCACGCCCAGTCGCGGTCGGCCTCGTCGGGGCAGAGCCGCTCGCGCAGGATCGCCAGCACGTGCCAGGCGAGGAACCCGTCGTCGCCGTGGAGCACGACGAGTGGCGGCAGTGCCGCAGGCAGTTCGCTTCCCTGCACGAGCAGGTCGAGGGCTCGGACGGCTGCGGCCACGGAGGCCTCCCGGTGCGGGTCATTCCGCCGGGTGAATTATCGCGGGCCACGCCGGGGCCACAATCGGGGGCCGTATGAGTCCGCCGGGCCGGCGGATGCGCAGCGTCAGGGAGCCGGCGGCGGCAGCGGCCGCAGGCCCCCGAGCCGACCCACGAACCGGGATTGTGACACCGCCACCGGTTCCGTCGTGGAGGCGTATCCCATGTTTCCGGCGGCGTCGGTGACCTCGATCCGCACGAACACCTTCGCGGGCACGCTCCGCTCGGGCTGCCAGCGATGCTCGCCCTGGTTGTCAGCCCGGTCGATGACCGTGGCCCAGGGGCCAGCGGGATGCGGTGAGTAGAGAATGCGGCCGCTGCGCGGCGGCAACAGCGGGTCGCGGCTCGACCAACGGATGACGAGTGCATCGGCTTCATCGTCGCGGGTGACGCCGAGCAACTCCACCTGCGGCGCCTCCTCGTCGACACCCACCCAGGTCTCGGGTGCGTCGCCGGATCGCGGCCCACCGGTGACGGCGTCGGTGGCCACCATCTCCAGCCTGAATCCGTAGAGTCCCGGCGCGGGCAGGTCGACGTCGATCGGGCTCGTGCCATCGCCGTCGATCGCGGTCCGCTGCCAGGTCACGCCGCCGTCGCGGGTGCTCCACAACTCGGCCCGCAGTTGTCGGCCTGTGGCCGCCTCTGCGGGCAGTTCGTAATCCCACGCGAAGCGGCGCGAACGCGAGAGTTGCAGCGGTCGCCCTCGATACTCCATGCGTCCATCTGCGGTGGGAGTCGGCACGGTCGGCGCGAGAAGCCGGCTGGCATCACCGACCGGAGCGGCAGGCCGCGCGGCCTGCTCCGGCGTCCCGGCGACCGACGTCACGAGAACGCTTCGCCCCTCCCCTCGCGGCGGCGCTCCGGCCCCCGGCCAGGCCGCGGGCTCCGGAGTCCAGCCCGATCCGCCATCGAGTGCGGGTCGCGATACCTGAGCCTGGGGCCCGCTCGCGACGGCGGTCGCCCCCCCCTCGGCTGGCAGCGGCGGCACGCCCACCTCTCCTGCCAGCGCCGTCTGATCGACGCCGGGGTCGGACGCCTCCATCGTGAATTGCTTGCCGGCTCGGTTCCCTGCCGCGTCGGCGACGGCGATTCGCACGGTGAGCGAATCCACCTTCTCGCCGGCCCACCAGATATCCTCACCGACGACATGGGCCGGGGCCTGCCGGGCGAGGATGCCCTCGGTGGCGACCGACTTCCACTCGCCACCACCGACGCGATAGTCGACCTTCAGCGACTTCAGGTCGATCGAGTCGTCGGCCGCGGCGTAGCGGCACACGATCTCGCCGTCGGCACCCTTCCAGACCCGCGCCGCCAGGCGCGGCCCAGCCGCATCCACGAGCACCCGCATGTCGGGCCCCTCGCCGCCCCGCATTCTGCCCTTGCGGTCGATCGCCCGGAGGCGGAACCAATACTCGCCATCGACCTCGGCGGTGTAGGAGAACGCGGTCGCCGACGCGGCCGCCTCTCCGGCCGGCAGCCAGGCTCCGCCGAGGTCTTTGGACACCTGAAGAAGCACCCGCTCCGCCGCGGCATCGGCGTCGGGATCCTGCGGCTTGGGAAGTCGGAAGGGAATCGAGAACGTGCGCTGCGAGGTGCGGGTGAGGTCCGGGAGTCCGGCGTTGGCCGTCGGTTCGGCGGCCCGGCACACGGCGGCCGCCAGCAACGCGAACCCGACCGCAGCGGCGGCATAGCGGCCGACCAGCCGCTGGGCCTGCCCGCGGAGGGCGCGAAGGTCTGACGATCGTGAGGCGCGCACCATGCCCTAACGAATCGGCCGATCTGCGCGGAAAAGTCAGACATTTTCACCGTGACGGCCCCGGAGCCGGCACGACCGGGGGTTCGCGCGGCTCACGACGGCCCGGCGGACGTGAATGCGGGAAGCCTGGGCGAGATCGGCAGCCCCATGCTGGACCTGGGCTGGACGCCACCTCCATAATCACGTAATTGCCGTCGCACCAGGAAAGGCGGTGCCGTGCCCCCCATCCTCGTCATCGCGGTTCTGCTGGCTGCCGCCGTGGGGGGCGGTGTGTTCGTGCTGTGGAAGGCGCGATCCTGGCTCCGGCAGCCGCCGACCGATCATGGCGATTGGGAAAGAACGCTGGTCGATTGGAGAAATCTCCGGGACGAGGGTGTGCTGACGGAAGAGGAATACCGAAAAGTAAGAACGCTGGCCGAACCGCGGACGCGGGTCGGCACGCCCGACCCCGGCACCCGGAAGCGGCCGGCCACGGGCCCATCCGGGCCGGACCACGAGAGGACATGAACTGATGCCAACGGGGAAGGACGTCGGTGGCGGCCTGGGCAGGCGCGGCGCCGGTGGGACGACGAAGAAGAATGCCTTCTGCTCGTTCTGCCGCAAGAGTTACCGCGACGTGGGGCCGCTCGTCGAGGGACCGGGCGACGTCTACATCTGCGGCGAGTGCATCGAACTCTGCCAGTCGATCCTCGACCAGGAGAAGAAGCGGCGCGGCACGAGCAAGCAGCTCTTCACGGCGATCCCCTCGCCCCGCGAGATCGTCTCGCACCTCGACCAGTACGTCATCGGCCAGCACCACGCGAAGCGGGTGCTCGCGGTGGCCGTGCACAGCCACTACAAGCGGCTGAACATCGGCACCGAGGGGGGCGACGTCGAGGTCGACAAGTCGAACATCCTGCTGCTCGGTCCGACCGGATCGGGCAAGACCCTCCTCGCGCGGACCCTGGCCCGGATCCTCGACGTGCCGTTCGCGATCGGCGACGCCACCACGCTCACCGAGGCCGGCTACGTGGGCGAGGACGTGGAGAACCTGCTCCTCAAGCTCCTGAATGCCGCCGACTTCGACATCGAGGCGGCCCAGCGGGGCGTGCTCTACATCGACGAGATCGACAAGATCGGCAAGACGAGCCAAAACGTCTCGATCACCCGCGACGTCTCGGGCGAGGGGGTGCAGCAGGCGCTCCTCAAGATGCTGGAGGGAACCGTCGCCAACGTGCCCCCGCAGGGCGGACGGAAGCATCCCGAGCAGCAGTACATCCAGATCGACACCTCGAACATCCTGTTCATCTGCGGCGGCACCTTCGTGGGCATCGACAAGATCATCGCCAAGCGGCTCGGCAAGCGGACGATCGGCTTCGGTCAGCCGACCGGCCACAAGGGCGACGCGTCGCTGGCCGAACTGCTGCCGCAGGTCGACTCCGACGACATCCTGGAGTTCGGCCTCATTCCCGAGCTCGTCGGCCGCCTGCCGGTGATCTCATCCCTGCAGCCGCTCGACGAGGCGGCGCTCGTGAAGGTGCTGAAGGACCCGAAGAACGCCCTCGTCAAGCAGTATCAGAAAATGTTCGCGCTGGAGAACTGCCAGTTGGAGTTCACCGACGAGGCGCTCGGGGCGATCGCCCGCAAGGCGATGCGGAAGGACACCGGCGCTCGTGGCCTGCGGTCGATCATGGAGGACGTGATGCTCGACATCATGTTCGACCTGCCCGACCACCAGGGGGCGACGTACGTGATCAACGAGCGTCACGTGGAAGGCACGGAGCAGGTGGTCCCGCTCCGCGAGGCCCGCACGAAGAGCGCGTAGGTTTCGCGAGTAGGACGCCCCGGATCCAGGCCTGCGCCCAACCCGGCGAGTGGGTGCTCATATCCTCTCGCCCGGACGTTCGCTTCGGGCATCCATGCCCTTCGCTCACTCGGAGGTGCCTGCGCTCCGCCCTCCGGGCTGCGCTTGTCACCTCCGCCGGCTCGAGGACATGAGCACCCCCTCGCCTTGCCTCCTCCGGTCGGGGAAGGCCCGGGGCTGCCCATCCCCTCGAGCGGGGCTATGGAAGCACGCGCAGGCAGGGATGCCGAAGCGCAGCGGACATGCAGAGAGCCGTAGCCCGGAGGGCGGAGGCGAACGTCCCGCGAGAGGGTGTGGGCAGCCCCGGGCCGGTCGGGCGAGTTGGCGAGGCTTCACGCGGGGCGGCGTTCGGCCGCGGCCTGGAGCAACGGCAGGCGGATCGTGATCGCAGTGCCCCTGCCGACCGAGCTCTCCACGCGGATGCGGCCCCCATGGGCCTCCACGATTTCGCGGCAGGCCGACAGGCCCAGGCCCGTGCCCCCCTTCCCGGTCTCGTCCGGGCCCGACTTCGTGGTGAACCGGGGCTCGAAGATCCGGCGCATGATCTCGGGCGCCATGCCGGAGCCGGTGTCGCGGACGGTGAGATCGACGAGTCCCGTGGCAGGGTCGTGGGCGACGCGCACGATGAGCCGGCCGCCGTTCGGCATGGCCTGCCGCGCGTTGACGAGCAGGTTCAGGAGCACCTGCTGGAGTTGTCCGGGGTTCGCCGATACCCGCGGCACCGGCGCGATTTCGCGCTCGACCTGCACGCGGTACTTCATCATCTCCCGCTCGAGCAACACCAGCACGTCCTCGACGAGGCCCCCGAGGTCGGTCGGCTCGAAGCGTCTCGCCGTCCGCCCGCGGGCCATCGACAAGACGCTGGCCGTGATCTTCGCGGCCCGCGTGCCGGCCGAGAGGATGCGTTCGAGGGCCTTGTCGCGGGTCGGCTGATCGCGATGCCGTAGGCCCATCCGCGCGTAATTGAGGATCGTCGTCAGCGCGTTGTTGAACTCGTGCGTCGTCGTGCCGAGCAGTTCACCGAGCCCTGCCGCCTTGCGGGCCTCGAGCAGGTCGGCCCGCAGGTCGGCGATCTCGGCCAGGTGCGCGGCCCGGGCGGCCTCGAGTTGCCGACGGAGATCGGCTGCGTGCTCCACGGCGGGAGGTGGCGGAACCGGGCCGGGCAGGAGGAGCAGCGGCCGTTCCGGCGCGGCTGCGCGGGGATCGCCATCGCTCTCGGCTCGGCTCGCCATGTCCGACTCGCCCCCGTCTTCCCAGTCGCCATCGGCTGCGGCACGGGCAGACTCGGCCGCACCGGAGCGGATTTCCCAGCCGGTTCGTCCGAAATGCTTCCGCGGTCGAGACTTCCGTCCCGAGATCGATATCGGCCGGCCGGCGGTCGGCCCTCTAGAATGGCAGCGATGCACCGCCGCGACTCCTCGACCGTTCAATTTCCAGGAATCGGTAGTCGTTCCAAGGTTGCGATGGATGGCCCGGCGATCCGGGCAAGGAGTGAGGGCATGCGGCGGCAGAGGGGCGCTCGGCACGATGGATCGCGGCGGGCGTTTACGATCGTCGAACTGCTGGTGGTGATCGCGATCCTGGCACTCGTGATCGGTCTGCTCCTGCCGGCCATCCAGTCGGCCCGTGAGGCGGCGCGGCGGACCACCTGCAAGTCGAATCTCCGGCAGTGCGGCATCGCCATGACGCTCTATCTCGACCGCAAGTCCGGCGGCGGTCCGCGGGACAAGTTTCCCGAGGCCGCCGGCCTGCCGAGTTCGGAACTCTTCACCCGGTGGCCTGCGGAGCCGATCCGGCCCAGCATCGCGGCGGTGCTCGGGCCGTACACCGAGAACGCCCGCGAGGTGTTTCGCTGTCCGTCCGATGCCTACTTTTTCATCCGCTCCGGGCCCGACGCCGACAAGATCAAGGCCCGGTGGGATCAGGTGCCTCAGGCTCAGCGACCCAAGGAATATGTCGACATGCCGTACGAGGGCACCAGCTACGAATACCCCTGGCTGCGACTCGCCGGGAAGACTCGGGCGGAGGTGCTGACGTCACGGCGCACGGGCCAACCGCTCGCGTCGGGCCGGTTGTGGGTGCTCTACGAGTTCGTGCCCTTTCACGCCCCTGGCTACGCCTCGTCGTTGGAACTGGATCTCGCCGAGTCCGAGCGGAGCGACGCGTCGGACGACTGGACGCCTCCGGACGGGGCCCGGAATTTTCTCTACCTCGACGGCCACGTCGAGAACCTGTGAGGACGTGAGGCTGCCATGAGCACCGCGACGATGCGTTCGCCCCGTGCGGCTGCGAAGGAGGACGGGCGGTCGACGATCGGGTTCTGGCTGCTCGTGGTCGCGATCCTGACGCTCGTCGGCTTTCTGATCGCGTGGCTCGGCGGCTGGATCCGCTTCACGACCGACCCGCGGGTGCTCGAAATCCGCGCCCTGCAGGAGGAAGCCCGGGCGAAGTACGCGGCCAGTGGCGGCCCGACGAACCTCGTGGAGGCGACGGCCGCCGTCGCCTCGATGACGGCCATCAGGCAGAAGGTCGACGCCCTGCCCGCGCATCTGCGGCCTCAGGTGGAGCGGTCGGGGGGCAGCATGATGCGGGACATGTTCCGCGGGCGGATCAACGCCTACTTCGCCGCCCCGCCGGAGAAACGGCGGGCGGAACTCGACCGGCAGATCGACCAGGAAGAGATCATGCGCAAGGCGTTCGAGGCCGGCAGCGCGCTCATGGGTGGCGACCGCGGCCAGCGTGGTGGTGGCACGGCTGGTGGTGGGGCCGGTGGCCGTGGCGGCCCCGGTGGCGGTGGCCCGCCCCCGAACGGCAGCCAGGAGGATCGCAACCGGTGGCGGAAGAACATGATCGACCGCACGTCGCCCGAGGATCGGGCCCGCTATACCGAGTATCGCCGGGCCATGGAGAAGCGGCGCGAGGAGCGCGGCCTGCCTGCGGGCGGCTGGCGGTGACCGATCCCAGGGCGACGCACGATGGACACGCTCGGGCTCTACCACGAGGCGCTGCAACTCGCCCGTGACCTCGGCTACGAGGTCCGCGAGGAACCGCTGGGCGAACTGCCGGGCGGTCGCTGCACGGTCAAGGGCGCGACGCACGTGCTCATCAATCTCGGCCGTCCGGTGGCCGACCGGTTGGAGAGCCTGCTCCGCGCGCTGGCGGCGGATCCGCGGGTGGCGGCCGAGCCGAAGAGCCGGCTGCTCGAGACGCGATTGCAGGGACTGGCCGGCGCGTCGGGCTGATCGTCAGCCGGTGCGATACAGGCCGCCGGTGCGGATGAAGGCCTCCACGGCGCGGGGCACGAGAAAGCGGATGCTGCGGCCCGTGGCGACCCGCTCACGGATCAGGCTCGCGCGGATCCCGATGGCCGGCATCCGCACGCGTTCGGCCACGAGTCTCGTCAGTCGTTCCGCTCCGAACAGGTCGGCCAGCCGCCGATCGACCGCGAGGGCCGTCATGTCGTCGAGCGATTCGCGTTCGACGGCCAGCGGCTCGGCGAGAGCCAGGATGCGCGCCGGCTCGTGCCAGGCGGGGAGGTCGACCAGCGCGTCCGGGCCGAGAATCAGCCGCAGCGTCGCCGTCGGATGCGCCGCCGCAAGCGCCGCGAGCGTGTCGACCGTGTAGCTCACGCCACCGCGGTCGAGTTCGACCGTCGACACCTCGAAGGCATCGTGGCCGCCGGTCGCCAAACGGAGCATGGCGAGCCGATCGGCGGCCGGCGCGAGTCTGCGGTCGCGCTTGTGCGGTGGGACTCCCGCCGGCACGAAGACCACGCGATCGAGCCCGGCCTGCTCGCGGCAACTCTCGGCCACGACGAGGTGGCCGAGGTGCACCGGATCGAAACTGCCGCCGAAGACGCCGATCCGCATGGCCGAATCCCCGAACCTCGGCGGCCTGCCGCGGCCGCCGCTCGATCGCGGATTTTCACCGTGGGGCTCCGGGCGGTCTACTCGGGTTCATGATGGACGGCCACTCCACGCAGCGGGAACTCTTCGCCAGTCGCCCCCGCTGGGAGGAGGACGACGCCCGGCAGGGCACGATCGCGACCGTCGTGTTGCCCGAAGGCGTCGACAAGCCGCTGGATTACCTCGTGCCCGAAACGCTGGCGGCGACCGTCGAGCCCGGTCGCCGCGTGCGGGTGCCGCTCGGTCGGGGCAACCGCATGCGGCTGGCCTACTGCGTGGCCGTACGGACGGCCGACCTGCCGCCGACGCCGCTCAAGAGCGTGGCGGGCGTCGAGGATGACCGGCCGCTGCTCTCGGCGCGGATGCTGGAACTCACCGAGTGGATGGCGGAGCGGTGGATGGCCCGGCGGGGCGAGGTGCTCGAGGCGGTGTTGCCGGCGGGCGTGCGGGCCCGTCGGCGCGGACGCGTCGATCCGCTCCTCGTGGCCACGGGCAACACGCCCGCCCGCGGCCCGACGCCCGCACAGGCGGCCGTGCTCGCCGCGGCGTCCGAGCCGCTGACGGCCGCCGTCCTCGCCGCCCGTGCGGGCGCCAGCCGCGCGGTCGTCGCGCGGCTCGTGAAGCTCGGCCTGCTCGCGCCGGTGGGAAGCGTCGAGCGGCCCGTCGGCGGCGGCCCCCGTCCGGCGATCGTGCACGACAAGCCCACGGCACTCTCGCCGGCACAGGCTGCCGCGCTCGACGCGATTCGCGGGCCGCTCCGCGCCGGCCGCCACGAGACGATCGTGCTGTTCGGCGTCACCGGCAGCGGCAAGACGGAGGTCTACCTGCAGGCCGTCGAGGAGACGGTGGCCCACGGCCGGCAGGCGGTGGTGCTCGTGCCCGAGATCAGCCTCACGCCGCAGACGTGCGACCGCTTTCGTGCCCGGTTCGGCGAGGTGGCCGTGCTCCACAGCCACCTCACGCCCGCCGAGCGGCACGCCCAGTGGCGGGAGATCGCCGCCGGGGGCGTGAACGTGGTCGTGGGCGCGCGGAGCGCGATCTTCGCGCCGGCCCCGCGGTTGGGACTCATCGTGATCGACGAGGAGCACGAGTCGTCGTTCAAGCAGGCCACCGCGCCGCGCTATCATGCCCGTGACGTCGCCGAGTGGACCGCCCGACGGGCCGGCGTGCCGCTCGTGCTCGGCTCCGCGACGCCCGCGCTCGAGACGTTCGCCCGTTGCCTGGCCGGCGACTGGCGGATGTGCCGGCTGCCCGGCCGCGTGGGCGGCTCACACCTCCCCGCCGTGATCACGGTCGATCTCCGCGATCGCGGCGCCCGTGCCCGGGGCGCGATCAGCCCGCGGCTCGCCGCCGGTATCCGCTGGGCGCTCGGGGCGGGCGGCCAGGTGATGCTGCTGCTCAATCGCCGTGGCTTCGCCACGCACGTGCAGTGCCGCGCCTGCGGCCACACGATGACCTGCCCGCAGTGCGCCCTCGCGCTCACGCTCCATCAGCCCGGGGCGCGCGGCGTATGCCACGGCTGTGGCCTCGTCACCCGGCTGCCGTCCGAGTGTCCCGACTGCGCCGCCCCCGGGCTCGTGCAGCGCGGCACGGGCACCCAGCGGCTCGAGGAGCAGGTGCGGGGCGCGTTTCCCGACGCGGCGGTGGCCCGCATGGACACCGACACG
This sequence comes from uncultured Planctomycetaceae bacterium, assembly GCA_903919035.1. Classification (GTDB taxonomy): domain Bacteria; phylum Planctomycetota; class Planctomycetia; order Pirellulales; family UBA1268; genus QWPN01. The sequence continues at coordinate 21,965 of CAIXGY010000254.1, forward strand.
ATGCGGTCACGCGGCAGTCACGAGCGCACGCTCGACGCCTTTCGCGACCGGCGGATCGACATCCTCGTGGGCACACAGATGATCGCCAAGGGACTCGATTTTCCGAGTGTCATGCTCGTGGGCGTGGTGAACGCGGACGCGGCCCTGCACCTCGCCGATTTTCGCGCGGCCGAACGGACCTGCCAGCTCGTCACGCAGGTTTCGGGCCGCAGCGGTCGGGGGCCGCTGGGTGGCCGCGTGGTCGTGCAGACGAGCACCCCGGATCATCCGGCGATCCGGGCCGCGGCCGCCCACGACTACGAGGCCTTCGTGCGGAGCGAGCTGCCGGTCCGCGAGGCGCTGCTCTATCCACCGTTCGGCAGCGTGGTGCGGGTCGTGGTGCGCAGTCTCGACGGCCGCGCCGCCGAAGACTGGGCCGCGCACGTCGCCGACCGGCTGCGTCGCGAGGCCGCGGCCACGGGTGCCGCCGCGGTGCGGGTGCTCGGCCCGGCGCCGTGTCCGATCGAGCGGCTCCGCGACCGGTTTCGGTGGCACGTGCAGGTGCACGGCCCCGACGGCCCGGCCCTGCGGAGCCTCGTCCGCCACGCCACGGCCGACCTGAAGACCCCCGACAGCGTCGCCTGGATCATCGACGTGGATCCCGTGGACATGCTGTGACCACGGGCGCGGCGGGGTACCATGAGCCGCGGGAGATCCCATGCGTTCGTTCACCGACATCCTCGGCGCGACGAGTCTGGAGCGGAAGTGCCGCTTCCTGTTCGGCGTGTGCCTGTTCGTGCTCATCGCCGCGAGTTTCTGGTGGTATGGCAGCCGCACCGAGCAGCTCGTCTACGCGACCACGCGGAGCACGGGCCGCCACCTCGTCGACGCGATCATGCTCCAGGAGCATTGGAAGACGCTCGAAAAGGAGCAGCAGTTCGCGAGCACCATCGAAAGCCTCGGCAAGCTGCTCCAGAGCGAGCGGTACGACTGGCGGCTGCTCGATCCTGATGCCGGACCCGACGAGCGTTCCGGCTACAAGCTGCTCGACGCCGCCGTGCTCGATTACTTCCGCGACCGGCCGCGGCAGGAGCCGGAGGGGGGGCGGAGCCCGGAGCCCGGCCCCGCGGCCGGAACGGCGGGCGAGTACCGTGAATTCCGCACGGAGGATGCCTCGGAATACCACTACTACCAGCCGATCCGATGGCGGAGCAGTTGCAAAGTCTGTCACGAATACCGGGGCATCATCGGCGAGGCCCCGCCGGGCACCACGGCCGACCATCCCCGCTACGCCGAGGACGACCTCATGGCCGTGGCGAAGGTCGTGATGCCCGACGCCGCCACGCGGAAGGCGATCAACTGGAATCGGGCCATCCTTCTGGCCACGGCGATCATGACGGTGTTCCTGGCGATGCTGGCCGCCTACGCGATCGTCCGATACGTGATCGTGAAGCCGCTGGCGCACCTCCGGGAGGTGAGCGAGGAGGTGCGGCGGGGCAACGTCGAGGCACGCGCCGACGTGCATACGGCCGACGAGTTCGAGGAGCTGGGCGTGGCGTTCAACCGCATGCTCCGCGGCCTGATCGACTCGCAGGAGGACCTCCGCAAGGCCAACGGTGCGCTCGACGTGAAGGTCGACGAGCTCGCCCAGGCCAACCTCAACCTCTACGAGATGAACCGGCTCAAGGGGGACTTCCTGGCCACGATGAGCCACGAGCTGCGGACGCCGCTCAACAGCATCCTCGGCTTCTCCGACGTGCTGGGATCGATCCAATCGCTCGACGACAAACAGCGGCGTTACGTGGACAACATCCGCACGTCGGGCCGGATGCTCCTGGAGATGATCAACGACATCCTCGACCTCGCCAAGATCGAGGCCGGCAAGATGGAGGTGCGGCCGGCCACGTTCGGGCTGGAGCCGGTCGTCTCCGCCCAGTGCGACATGGTGCGGCCGCTCGCCGAGCGGAAGCGGATCGAACTGTCGTTCACGGTGGGGCCGGGGCTCGAGACCGTCGAGCAGGACATGGCGAAGGTGCAGCAGATCCTCAACAACCTCCTGTCCAATGCCGTGAAATTCACGCCGGAGGGCGGGCGGATCGACGTGTCGGCCCGGCTCGCCGACGAGGAGGCCGCGGACTTCCTCCTCGAGGTGTCGGACACGGGCGTGGGCATCGCGGAGGAGGAGCAGCAGGCGATCTTCGAGAAGTTTCGCCAGGGCCGCGTGTTCAGCGGCGGCGATGACGCCATGACCCGCGAATATTCGGGCACCGGGCTCGGCCTGTCGATCGTGCGCGAGCTGTGTCGGCTGCTTGGTGGCGATGTGACGCTCGCCAGCCAACTCGGTCGCGGCAGCCGGTTCACGGTGCGACTGCCGCTGCGGCTGGCGGTGCCCGAGCGGGTGGCCGAGCCGGCGTTGGCGGCCGGGTAGAGGCGGCACCACTGGAGATCAGCGATGGCGAAGGAACGCGACGGGGCCGAGGTGGTGTTGTTCACCGACGGCGCATGCAGTGGAAATCCCGGCCCCGGAGGCTGGGCCTACATCCTGCGGCACCCGGGCAGCGGCCGGGAGACGAGCGATTCGGGGGCCGAGCGGGACACCACGAACAACCGCATGGAGCTCACGGCCGTGGTGGAGGGCCTCAGGCAGCTGAAGCGGCCGGCCGTGGTGGATCTCGTCACCGACAGCGTCTACGTGGGCACCGGTCTCGCCGAGTGGCTGCCACGCTGGAAGGCGCAGGGCTGGAAGCGGAAGGAGAAGGGGCGGCTCGTGCCGGTGAAGAACGAGGACCTGTGGCGGGAGCTCGACCGCCTCGCCGCCGCCCACACGATCCGCTTCACCCACGTGGCCGGCCACTCGGGGCATGCGGAGAACGAGCGCTGCGATCAGCTCGCCGTCGAGGCCTACAAGGAACTGCAGCGCAACGGGAGCGTGTGACCACCGACGCTGGTCTGTGTGCCCAACCGGCGCGGGGGCTGCCCGTGCCGTCTCGCTCGGACGTTCGCGACGGGCGTCGTGCCCGTCGCTCACTCGATGCTGCCCGCGCTTCGCAATCCGTGCTGCGCTCGGCCAGCAACGCCGGCTCGACGGTGATGCTCGGTCGTCAACTTGCCCAACCGGCGTCTGGGATGCCCGTGCCGCCACGCA
>CAIXGY010000255.1 GCA_903919035.1 uncultured Planctomycetaceae bacterium
AAGGTGGGCGGCCGTCGGCTCCTGGTGATCCCGCCGGAGCTGGCCTACGGCGACGCCGCCCGCACGGGCATCCCCGCCGGATCCACCCTCGTCTTCGACGTCGAACTCCTCGCCGTGGACTGACGTCGCGCCGGCTCACCACCGCCCCTCGACGCCGACCGTCGCACCGTTGAGCCACAGGGTGCCTCCATCGGCGATCCCGGTGCCGGCCGTGGCGGCGTTGGAGAAGTCGAACTGATTCGTGGCCAGGGCGACGCCCGTCACCCAGATCGAGTTCCAGCCGACACGCACGGCCCAGTGTTCGCTGAACCGGCGGGAGACGGCGATGTCGATGTCGAAGATGCCCCCCACGTCGCCGGCCCCCGCGGATCGACCGGGTCGGTAGGGGTCGCCGGTCACTGAATCGACGATCGGTGACTGCTCCTGCGACGCGGCCGTCGCCGCCAGGCCGGCCTTGAGCCAGCCGTCGAGCGCCCACGATCCCCAGTCGACCCGCCCCCGGAAGCCGAGCTGACCGCCGTACAGATTGTTGTTGGTGCGGACGGCGTAGGCGTCGGCGAGCCCGCCGGGTTGGATCATCGTGAGCGCCGCCGCCTCGGTGAGGCCCGCCCACCGAAAGCCGGCGAGCCAGTCCCACGTGATCACGCGGTTGGAGTCCTCGTGGGCATAGGCCGAGACCCGGGCGGGTCGCCAGTTCTGCTGTGTGAGCAGCAGATTGGCCTCGGCGCTGGTGAAGGTCGACGTGTACTTCGCGAACGCGGTCGACGCGTCTCGCAGGCCCGCGACCTCGTCGGACAGCGGCGGCGTGGCGGCGAGGTTGCCCGCGCCGCCGGCGACGTCATCGGCATACATCCCGTAGACCCCGACATAGCCCACTTCCCACCCGAGGGCGCTGGGGCCGTGGCGGCCGTACAGGGCTCGCACGCCCGGGGCCACCGGGAACTGCAGCGTGTCGGCAGTGATGACGGGCAATTGCGTGTCGGTGTCGATCGCCAGCGGGCCGCCGCCACCGGGTGCGCGCTGCATCGCGAGCGCCTCCACGAGCACGTAGGGCTCGCAGGCATCGGCCGGAAAGGCCGGGCCGTCCACGAACCAATCCGCGTGGGCCGCGGTCGCGGCCACGACGATCCACGACGCGGCCACGCCGCACCACCCCCGAAATCGACAGGCATCTGCCATCGACGGTTCCCCCCGGAACGAAAGGCATGACCGGCGCGTCGCGCACGATCCGCACGACGGATATGTTCGACACGACGCCGACGGTCGATGAGGTTTCCAGGGTCGCACCCGCCGACGCAGGCCGGGGGGGCAAACCGCGGCGACCCTGCCGTCTCCCGGGCCGGCAGGCTGGGCAGGCTGGGGGCGTGCCGCCGATGGTACGGGCCGGGAGCCGGGGGTTCGTTGACGGTGCTCCGGGGGGCTCTCACAATCGTGGATCGAGGGTGCCAGGAGGCCCTTCGCCCCGGGAGTGAGTGTCGTGACCGCAGCGCCGAACTTCGTCGAACTGGAGGATCCCGAGGTCTGGGCGGCGATCGCCGCCGAGCAGGTTCGTCAGCAGGACGGCCTGGAGATGATCGCCAGCGAGAATTTCACGAGCCCGGCCGTCATGCAGGCCGTGGGGAGCGTGCTCACGAACAAGTACGCCGAGGGCTATCCCGGGCACCGCTACTACGGCGGCTGCGAGTTCGTCGACAAGGTCGAGGATCTGGCCCGCGAGCGGCTCGCGTCGCTGTTCGGCGCCGAGCACGTCAACGTCCAGCCCCATTCCGGCAGCCAGGCCAATGCCGCGGTCTACATGACGGCGATCCAGCCGGGCGACACGGTGCTGGCCTTCGATCTCGCCCACGGCGGCCACCTGACCCACGGCATGAAGCTCAACGCGTCGGGCGTGCTCTACCGGTTCGTGCACTATGGCGTCCGCCGCGACGATCACCGGCTCGACTTCGATCAAGTGGCGCGGCTCGCCCGGGAGCACAGGCCGAAGCTCATCGTGGCCGGCGCGAGCGCCTACCCGCGGGAGATTCCCCACGGCCGCTTCGCCGAGATCGCCCGCGAGGTCGGCGCGAAACTCATGGTGGACATGGCCCACTACGCAGGCCTCGTGGCCGCCGGCCTGCACGACAACCCGGTGCCCGTCGCCGATTTCGTCACGAGCACGACCCACAAGACGCTCCGCGGCCCGCGCGGAGGCATCGCCATGTGTCGGGCCGCCGACGCCAAGATGCTCGACCGGTCGGTGTTTCCCGGTCAGCAGGGGGGGCCGCTCATGCACGTGATCGCCGGTAAGGCGGTGGCCTTCGCGGAGGCGCTCCGCCCCGACTTCAAGACCTACGGCAAGCAGGTGATCGCCAACGCGAAGGCGCTCGCCGAGGCGCTCGCCTCGGGCGGCGTGCGGCTCGTGAGCGGCGGCACCGACAACCACCTCATGCTGGTCGATGTGACGCCCCTCGGCATCGGCGGCAAGCTTGCGGAGGAGACGCTCGACCGCTGCGGCATCACCTGCAACAAGAACATGATCCCGTTCGACGAGCGGAAGCCGATGGACCCCTCGGGCATCCGCCTCGGCACGCCGGCGCTCACGACCCGCGGCCTGGGACCCGACGAGATGAAGCGGATCGCCGCATGGATCCTGAGGGCGCTCAGGAGCCCCGGCGACGCCGGGATCGTGGAGAGCACCCGCCGCGAGGTCGCCGAACTGGCCGAGCAGTTCCCCGTGCCGGCCGCGCGGCTGGAGCCGGCGGTGGCGGGATGAGCGGCCGGCCGAGCGGGGCGGCGGACGCCACCCTGAAGTCGGCCGACGGATCGGTCGTCCGGATCGGGCTCGTGCAGTCGGGCTGCACGGCCGATCGTGAGGCGAACGTCGCGCAGGCCCTGGCGGGCATCGTGGACGCGGCGCGGCAGGGCGCGACGGTCGTCTGCCTCCAGGAACTGTTCGCGGGCGAGTATCCGTGTCAGTCAGAGGATCATGGCGAGTTCGCCGCGGCGGAGCCGGTGCCTGGACCGCTCACGGAGCGACTCGCGGCGGCGGCCAGGCAGCATGGCGTCGTGCTCGTCGGGAGCGTGTTCGAGCGGCGGAGCGCAGGCTTGTTCCACAACACCGCCGTGGTCTTCGAGGCCGACGGTTCCACCGCGGGCGTGTACCGCAAGATGCACATCCCCGACGATCCGCACTACTACGAGAAGTTTTATTTCGCGCCGGGCGACACCGGATTCATGAGTGTTCCCACGAGCCGGCTCGCCGTCGGGCCGCTCGTCTGCTGGGATCAGTGGTATCCGGAGGCGGCCAGACTCACGGCCATGGCCGGCGCGCAGGTGCTCTTCTATCCCACGGCGATCGGCTGGCTCGACGGCGAGGAGAATCTCCATCGCGAGCAGTACGAATCTTGGGACACGATGCTCCGTAGCCACGCGATCGCCAACGGCGTGTTCGTGGTGGCGGTCAATCGCACGGGCCGGGAGGGGGCCCTGCGGTTCTGGGGCGCGAGCGTCGTCTACGCGCCCAACGGTGACCGCCTCGCGCTCGCCGGCCACGACGCGCCGCAGGTGCTCGTCTGCGACTGCGATCTCACCCGGATCGAGTGGTCGCGGACACGGTGGCCCTTCTTCCGCGACCGCCGCATCGATGCGTACGGCGGCCTCCTCGCGCGCTGGGGGCGGTGACATGACGCCCGCCGAGCTGGGTTACCGGCTGCCCGCCGAGTGGGAGCCGCATGCCGCGACGTGGCTGGCGTGGCCGCACCGCAGGGCCACGTTCCTCGGCGAGTTCGCCGCGATTCCCCCGGTCTTCGCCGCGGTGGCTCGAACCCTCGCGCGGCACGAGCCGGTGCGGATCGTGGCCGCCGCGTCCGTGCTCGCGGAGGCGCGGACCGCGCTTGCCGGCGTCGCGAACGTCGAATGCATCGACCTGGTCACGAACGACTCGTGGCTCCGCGACACCGGGCCGGTGTTTCTCGTGCCGCAGCCCGGCCGCGACCTGCCGCCGGCCGCCGTGGTCTGGAACTGGAACGCCTGGGGGGGCAAGTATCCGCCGTGGGATGCAGACGCCCGTGTCGCCGGGGCGATCGCCGATCGGCTCGGCCGGCGGGTGTTCCGCCCCGGCCTCGTGCTGGAAGGGGGCGCGATCGAGACCGACGGCGCCGGCACGCTGCTCGTGAACGAGCGGTGCGTCGTCGACGAGAGGCGGAACCCCGGCATCGGCCGTGTTGACATGGAGCGGGCGCTCCGCGACTTTCTGGGCGTGGATCGCGTGCTCTGGATCGGTGGCGAGCTCGCCGGCGACGACACCGACGGCCACGTCGATCAACTCGCCCGGTTCGTCGCGCCGGGTCGCGTGGTGGCGGCGCGGCAGCCCGATCGGCTCGATCCCAACCACGCGGCGCTCGAGGCGAACCTCGCGTCCCTCACGTCGCTCCGCGACGCCGCCGACCGCCGGCTCGAGGTGATCGCGATCGACGTGCCCGCACGGTTCGCGTTCGAGGGCGTGCAACTGCCGGCCAGCCACCTCAACTACCTCGTCGCGAACGGCCTGGTCGCCGTGCCGGTCTTCGGCGGGCCGACCGATGAACCGGCCCTGCGGACCCTGGAGGCCTGCTTCCCGGGTCGCGTGATCGAGCCGGTGGACTGCTCGGCCCTCGTTCGCGGCCGCGGGGCGCTGCATTGCATCACCCGGGACGAACCGGCTCCTCCCGCCTGATACGCGGTCGGGCCGCCCTGTTTCCGCGGTCGATTCGGCCTTGCACCGGGGGGGATCCTCCGCGACCATCTGCCCCGGTCGGTCCGGCGCCGGGCCGGCGGAGGATGGGTCATGCAGCAGCTCACGGCGGCGGTGCAGGGTGCGGTGTCGCTCGGCGGCCGGATCGCGCTGGCCGCGGTGTTCCTCGCCAGCCTCGTCAGCATGCTGCCCCCGCGGTTCTCGGCCACGGTCGAGGTCATGAAGGCGCAGGGCGTGCCCAACGCCACGTTCGCGCTCTTTGGGGCGATCGGCCTGCTCATCATCGGCGGGCTGGCGGTGGTGCTCGGGGCCTGGACCCGCTTCGGGGCGATCTTCCTGCTCGTCTTCCTGGCCGCCGCGACCTTCTACTTCCACGACTTCTGGACGTTCGCCGACCCGAAAGTGCGGCAGGACCAGACGATCCAGTTCATGAAGAACCTCGCCATCGCCGGCGGCCTGCTCGCGTTGGTGGCCTTCGGTGGCGGGCCGTGGAGCGTGGACGGCTGGATCGCGCTGAAGCAGGAGGAGGCGGAGTCCGCGGCCCCCACACGATCGCGGTCCGCCGCGAAGGTGCAGCAGGCCGCGTGATCGCGGGGCGGGCCGCGTCGCACGGCGCGGACGTTTTCCGCTGCAGCCGACCGGGGCTATCCTTCTGTCTCCGCCGGGTGCGTCCGGTGGGTAGGCCCCCGGAGTCCCGCGCGTCATGGTATTTCCCGTCGGCGACGACAACTCGGATCGCCGCAGGTTCCCCCTGGTCACCGTCGCGCTGATCGCGGCGAACGTGTTCGTGTTCGTGGTCCTCCAGGGCATGGGGGCCAACGACGACTTCACGATGGCCTACGTGCAGGTGCCTCGGGAGATCATCACGCGTCAGGACATCGAAACCCCGCCCACCGTGCGAACCGTGCACACGCCCCAGGGCGACTTCGCCGTGCCGGATCCGGGCCTGCGGCCGACTCCGGTCCATCCCTGGCTGACGCTGCTCACGGCGATCTTCATGCACGGCAGCATCATGCACCTGCTCGGCAACATGTGGTTCCTGTGGATCTTCGGCGACAACATCGAGGACGACATGGGCCACCTGAAGTATCTCGTCTTCTACCTGCTCGCGGGTGTGGCGGCATCGCTGGCGTTCGTGGCGCTCAACGCCACGGGTGAGGCGTCGCTCACGCCCTGCCTCGGGGCCTCGGGGGCGATCTCGGGTGTGCTCGGCGCCTACCTCGTGCTCCATCCGCAGCGCCGGGTGAGCGTGATGCTCATGCGGATGATCGTCGACGTGCCCGGCTATGTCGCCGTCGGGTTGTGGTTCCTGTTCCAGATCGTCAGCGGCCTGCTCGATCCGGGCGGAGCCGGCGGTGGCGTCGCCTACTCGGCCCACATCGCCGGCTTCGTGGCGGGAATGGTTCTCGCCAAGCCCATGAGCTTCCGGAGCGTGCGCGAGGAGACGGATCCGCTCGTGGTGCTGCGGCGGCGCATTCCCTGACCGGAGTCGCCGGCATGGCGTCAGCGTCTCCTGCCTGGCACGCCCTGGCTCCGACCGAGGTCGCCGCGCGGCTCGGCACCGATCCCGTCGCAGGGCTGGCGATCGGCGAGGCCGAGCGGCGACTGGCGGCCCATGGCCCCAACGTGCTCGAGCAGACGCGGCGCGAGCCGTGGTGGCGGCGTCTGGGGCGGCAGTTCCGCGAATTCGTGGTCGGCCTCCTGCTGGTCGCGGCGGTGATCGCGGCCGCACTCGGCGACTGGGCCGACGCCGCGGCCATCCTGGCGATCGTGCTCGTCAACGCCATCATCGGCTTCGTGCAGGAGCAGCGGGCGGCGCGGGCGCTGGCGGCGCTCGAGCGGCTCGCGGCTCCCGCGGCTCGCGTCATGCGTGACGGCACGCTGCAGGTCGTCCCGGCGGCCCGGCTGGTGGCCGGCGACCGCATCGAGATCGAGGCCGGCGACCACGTGCCCGCCGATGCCCGCCTCGTCGAGGCCTTCGGGCTCGCCGTGCAGGAGTCGGCGCTCACCGGCGAGAGCGAGCCGGCCGCCAAGGAGTCTGCCGGGAGCGTGCCCCCGGAAACGCCGCTCGGCGACCGCCGCTCGATGGTGCACGCTGGCACGGTGGTGGCGGCGGGCCGCGGCGCGGCGCTCGTGGTGGCCACGGGCATGGCCACCGAGCTGGGCAGGATCGCGCGACTGCTCGAGCGGGGTGATCCGGATCCCACGCCGCTCCAACGGCGACTGGCCGAACTTGGCCGGCTCCTGATCGCCGTCTGTCTCGCCGTCGTCGGCGTCATTTTTCTGATCGAGTTGTGGCGCGGCGGCGGCCCGGTCGCGCTGTGGCGATCCGGCGGGCTCGGCCGGGTGCTGCTCCGTGGTGTCAGCCTCGCGGTGGCCGCCGTGCCGGAAGGTTTGCCGGCGGTGGTCACGCTCGTGCTCGCGATCGGGCTGCAGCGTATGGCCGCCCGCAATGCGCTGGTGCGGCGGCTGCCGAGCGTCGAGACGCTCGGCAGCGTGACGGTGATCTGTTCCGACAAGACGGGCACGCTGACCCGCAACGAGATGACCGTCCGCGAGGTGGTCACCGCCACGGAACGCTTCCACGTCACCGGCGCCGGGTACGCGCCGCGTGGCGAGTTTGTACGTGCGGCCGACTCCGGCGGCTCCGCGGCCCGCGATCGGGGATTGGGCGTCGCCGTGGCCGCGGCGCCCGAACTGCGGCGTCTGCTCGAGGTGGCCGCCCGGTGCACGACCGCCCGCATCGAGCCGGGCCCCGATGGCGGCGGCTGGCGGGTCGTGGGCGATCCCACCGAGGGGGCGCTCGTGGTGGCGGCCATGAAGGGGGGCGTCACCGGGCGGGATCCGGCGGAACCCGCCCTCTTCGAACTCCCCTTCGATGCCGACCGCCGCCGCATGAGCGTGGTGGTTCGCGGCCGCGACGGCCGGCGCGTGCTCGAGACGAAGGGTGCGCCCGAGGCGGTGTTGCCGCGCTGCACGTGCGAGCTGAGCGGCGGCAGGGCCGTGCCACTGACCGACGATCGGCGTCGCGAGATTCTTGTCATCGCGGCGGGCATGGCTGATCGCGCGCTCCGAGTGCTGGCCCTGGCGTATCGCGACCTGGCCGTCGCCGAGCCCGTTTGCCCGGAGCCGGACAGCCTGGAGCGCGACCTGGTGTGGGTCGGCCTGGCCGGGATGATCGATCCGCCCCGGGAAGAGGCGCGGCGGGCCGTCCGCCGGTGCCGATCGGCCGGCATCCGGCCGGTCATGATCACCGGCGATCATCCTGCGACGGCCCTGGCGATCGCCCGCGAGTTGGGCATCGCCGATCCGGCCGGCCAGGCGGTGACCGGGGTGGAACTCGACGCGCTCGACGACGATCGCCTCGCAGGGCTCGTCGGCTCGATTCCGGTGTATGCCCGCGTGTCGGCCGAGCACAAACTGCGGATCGTGGAGGCCTGGGAGCGGCAGGGGGAGGTGGTCGCCATGACGGGTGACGGCGTCAACGACGCGCCGGCGGTGCAGGCCGCCGACATCGGCATCGCCATGGGCAT
>CAIXGY010000256.1 GCA_903919035.1 uncultured Planctomycetaceae bacterium
TGCCCATCCCCTCGAGCGGAGCTCTGGAAGCAAGCGCAGGAATGGATGCCGGAGCGCAGCGGACATGCAGAGAGCCGAGGCCGGGCACCGATCCGCCGCAGGTGGATTGGTCGGGCGGAGGCGAGCGTCCCGCGAGAGGGTGCGGGCAGACCCGAGCCGGCTGGGCGCACAGACCGGCTGCGAACGAGGTGCATCCCTCCGCGCGAGGATCACGTGTGAGCCGTCTGAACCGGATTATTCGTCATTTTCGGTCACCTGGATCGTGACCTAGGCTTGTCGCGATGGCCTCCCCCTCCCAGTCCGATGTCCGGTGGCCGCGGCCGCTCAAGGCGGTCGCCTCGGCGCTCATCGCGCTCTACCTCGCGGCCGTGGTCATGCCGCCGTTGGCCGGGCCGCCGCCGGCGACCGACCTGGCGCGGGCCGCGCTCGACCCGCTGCGGCCGCTCGTGCACGCGCTCGGCCTCGACCACGGCTACCGGTTCTTCGCGCCGAACCCAGGTCCCGGCCACTCGATCCGCTGGACCGTCACGCGGGCCGACGGATCGACCGCCTCGGGCTCGATTCCCGATCGTCAGGCCGACTGGCCGCGGCTCCTCTATCACCGCCGCTTCATGGTGCCCGAGAAGATCGCCGCCCGCGTGCCACCCGCCGACGCGCCGGACGAGGTGCGCCGCGAGGCGCGGGCGGACTGGGAACCGCTCGTTCGCGGCGTGGCCCGGAATCTGCTGCGCACACACGGCGGCACGACGGTGCAGCTCGAACTCGTCGAGCACTATCTTCCCGATCCGGGAGAGATCGTCCGCGGCGAGCAGGGCACCGACACCGTGACGTCACTGGGGGCATACGCCGTCGTATCGGAGGGCCCGCGATGAGCGGCTCGGCTGCGCAGCATGTCACCGGCGGAGCCGGAGCAGGGCAGGGGAGCGGCCGCAGCGGCGGGCTTCGCGACTGGCTTCATGACTGGGCCACGGCCTGGGACGCCTTCTGGTTCACGCCGAGCGATCCGCTGCCGCTGGCGGTGATTCGGATCTGCACGGGACTCCTGCTCACGTGGTCGGCCTGCGTCTGGTGGCTCGACGCGCCGGCCTTCTTCGGATCACAGGGCTGGCTCGCCCCGCACGACGTGTGGCGGATGCACGATTCGCGCGCCGCGCCGTGGCTGTGGAGTTGGTATTTCCCGGTGGATTCGCCCGCCATGATCCGGCTGCTGGCCGGCGGGTGCGTCGTGGCCGCCGTCATGCTCACCATCGGCCTCGCCACGCCGCTGGCCGCGACCGTATCGCTCGCCGGGGTCGTGGCCGCGGTGAATCGGGCGCCGCTCAACACCTTCGGCCTCGACGACACGCTCGGCCTCCTGCTCGTGGGACTCGTCGTGGGGCCGAGCGGCGCGCGGCTGTCGGTGGACCGGCGGCTGGGCTGGGTGGGGCAGGGGGGGCAGAGCGTGCTGGCCACCATCGCCCTGCGGTTCATCCAGGTGCACCTGTGCGTGGTCTACTTCTTTTCCGGCTGCGGCAAGCTGCTCGGGGCGAGCTGGTGGGAGGGCACCGCACTGTGGGGCGCGGCGGCCAACGTGCAGTATCGCACGCTCGACATCACGTTCCTTGCCAGGCATCCGCTGGTCGTCAACGCCCTCACGCTGACCACGCTGCTCTGGGAGGTCGCCTATCCCGCCCTCGTCTGGCCCCGGCTCACCCGACGGCTGTTTCTCGCGATGGCCGTGGCGGTCCACTTGGGAATCGGCCTCGCGATGGGCATGATGGAATTCGGGTTGGCGATGATCACCGCCAACCTGGCGTTCGTCCCGACCGAGGTCTGGCGAACGCTCGCGCGGCCCGACACGGGCCGCGGATGATCTCGCGGCGGCAGGTGTTCGACGACCTCACAGGACCTTTCACGACAGGCAGACCATGATCGACACGCTGGCAGTGGTGGGCGCGACGGGCGCCGTGGGCAGGATCATCCTCGAGTCGCTCGTCGCGCGAAATTTTCCGGCGCGGCGGATCAAGCTGCTGGCTTCGGCCCGGTCGGCCGGCCGGGAGGTCGTCGTGGCGGGCCGCACGTTCGCCGTCGAGGAACTGAAGCCGGAGTCGTTCGCCGGCGTCGACATCGCCATCGGCAGCACGCCCGACGAGGTGGCGGCGGAATTCGTGCCGTGGGCAGTCGAGCGCGGCACCGTCGTCGTCGACGAGAGCGCCTTCTACCGGATGGACCCCGGCGTGCCGCTCGTGATCCCAGAGGTGAATCCCGGGGCGATCGCCGGCCACAAGGGGATCATCGCCAGCCCCAACTGCTCGACCACGCAGATGGTCATGGTCATGAAGCCGCTCCACGACGCGGCCCGCGTGAAGCGGGTCGTGGTGAGCACCTACCAGGCGGTGAGCGGCGCCGGGCTGGCCGCGACCACCGAGCTGGAGCAGGCCACTTCGGCTTGGCTCGCCGGAGAGGCCGAGCCGCGGCAGGTCTTTTCGCACCCGATCGCCGCCAACCTCATCCCGCAGATCGGCTCGCCGAAGTCCAACGGCTTCACGAGCGAGGAGATGAAGATGGTGCTCGAGACCCGGAAGATTCTCGGCGACGAGTCGATCGCCGTGAGCGCCACGTGCGTCCGTGTGCCGGTGGCCAACGGCCACAGCGAGTCGATCCTGATCGAGACGGAGAAGAAGCTGTCGGCCGCCGAGGCGACCCGGCTGCTCGCCGGCTTCCCGGGGATCGTCGTCGATGACGATCTCGGGGCGAAGCAGTATCCCACGCCCCGCACGGCGAGCGGCCGCGACGAGGTGTTCGTGGGCCGGATTCGCGAGGACATCTCCTGTGCCAACGGCATCGCGCTGTGGTGCGTGAGTGACAATTTGCGGAAGGGCGCCGCGACGAACGCCGTGCAGATCGCCGAGTTGCTGGCGGCGCGACAGGCGGGCGGGGCAGGGGGGGGCGCGGACGGTGCGGGCATGACCTGCGGGCCGCGGCGCATCTGCCTGCGGCTGATGTACGAGGGCACCCGCTATTCCGGCTGGCAGATGCAGCCCGGACGCAGGACGGTGCAGGGCGCGTTGGCCGACGCGATCCGTTCCATTTCGGGCGAGGACCTCGTGCCGCGGGGCACGAGCCGCACCGACGCGGGCGTCCACGCGCTCGATCAGGTGGTCGCCTTCACGACGGCCGCCGACCACGACGCGGCCACCTGGCTCCGGGCCCTGAACGCCCGGCTGCCGGACGACGTGGCCGTTCGCGACGCCTGCGAGGTCGATGCCGGCTTCGACCCTCTGGCGGCGGCGGTCAGCAAGCGGTATCGATACCGGATCCACGACGCCGAGTGGCGGCCGGTCCTGCAGCGGAGCCTCGTCTGGCGGTGGCGGGGACGCCTCGATTGCGGCCGGATGTGCGACGCCGCGGCCCACCTCGTGGGCGAGCACGATTTCACCAGCTTCGAGTCGACCCCCTCCACCCGGCTCTCGAAAGTGCGCACAATCCACGCGATCACGGTGACGCGGCCGGCGCTCGATGCCGACGCGGCCGGCGCCGAGGTCTGGATCGAGGTCGAGGGCAACGGCTTCCTGTACAACATGGTTCGCATCATCGCCGGCACGCTGGTGATGGTGGGAGCCGGGCGACGGGAGCCGGCCTGGGTCGGTTCCGCCCTCGCCGCGCGGAGCCGGCCGGCCGCCGGCCCGACGGCACCTCCCCAGGGACTCGTCCTCCTCGAGACGCAACTGGATCCGGATCCATGGCGAAGATTCCCGAACAACTCGGATCGCTGACCCTTGTCCGCCAGATCGGCACCGGCCGCCATTGCCAGATCTGGGAGGCGGTCGACAAGAAGACCGGCGGCCGGGTGGCCGTCAAGGCGATCGTGCCGGCGATGGCCGCGGATCCCGAGCAGCGGCAGTTGCTCGAGCACGAGCTGAAGGTGGCGAAGTCGCTCGACCATCCCACCGTGATCAAGATCGATCGGTTGAGCGAGGAGGGAGGAGTGCCCCACCTCGTCATGGAACTGTTCCCGCACCCGGATCTCAAGAAGCAGATCGCGGCCGGCGTGGAGTCGCTCGCGCCGAAACTGCAGCGGCTCGTGACAGAGACGGCGCTCGCGCTCGACCACGTGCATGCCCGCGGCTGGGTGCATCGCGACTTCAAGCCCGACAACGTGCTCGCCGCGGGCGACGGGCAGGTGAAACTCATCGACCTGGCGATCGCGGCCAAGGCCGCCGGATTTCTCGGCAGGCTCCTCGGGGCCAAGAACCCGGCGAAGGGCACGCCCAGCTACATGTCGCCGGAGCAGATCCGGGGCGAGCCGCTCGACGCCCGAAGCGACATCTATGCCTTCGGCTGCGTGCTGTTCGAGCTGATCGCCGGCCGGCCGCCGTACCAGGCGCCGAACTCCAACGACCTCCTCAACAAGCACGTCTCGGCGGCCGTGCCCGCGGTGAGCGCCGTGAATCCGAACGCCACCACGACGGTGTCTGACCTCCTGCGGAGAATGCTCGCCAAGAAGCCTTCCGACAGACCGGCCTCGATGCAGGAGGTGCTCAAGCAACTTCGGGCGATCAGGCTCCTCGAACGAGCCACGCTCTCCTGACCCGCGGAGCGGTGGAGGCGCAGACTGTCGGCCTGCACACCGCGGCAGCCCATGCGGCCCACGGTGGATTCGCGATTGACGCGGCCGCCGCGGGCCGGGGAAAATCCCGGGATTCCCCCACGGAGTGTCACCTCATGGCCGCGGGCCTGCATCGACTGCCGCTGGAAAAGCCGATCTACGAACTCGAGGACCGCATCGCGGCCCTCGAGGCGGCCCCGTTGGGCGAGCGGCAGCAGGAGGAACTGCGGCGGCTCAAGCGGGAACTCGTCGACGTCCAGAAGCAGGTCTTCGGCAGCCTCGATCCATGGCAGACCGTGGAGGTCGCCCGTCATCCCAATCGCCCCAAGACGAGCGACTACCTGGGCCTCGTGTTCGACGAGTTCGTCGAGCTGCACGGCGACCGCTGCTTCGGCGACGACCCGGCGATGCTGGCGGGTTTCGCCAAACTCGACCAATACAAGGTGCTCGTCGTCGGCCACCAGAAGGGCAAGACGCTCGCGGAACGCCAGGCCTGTCACTTCGGCTGCGCCCATCCGGAAGGCTATCGCAAGTCGATGGGCAAGATGCGACTGGCCGCGAAGTATGGCCTGCCGGTGATCTGCCTCATCGACACGCCGGGCGCCTACCCGGGCGTCGGGGCGGAGGAGCGGGGGCAGGCGCAGGTGATCGCGGAGAGCATGTTTTTGATGGCGGGCCTTCCCGTGCCCATCGTGTGCGTGGTGATCGGGGAGGGGGGCTCCGGCGGCGCCCTCGGCATCGGCGTCGGCGACCGCGTGGCCATGCTGGAGCATGCCTACTACAGCGTGATCAGCCCCGAGGGCTGCGCGGGCATCCTCTGGAAGAGCGTCGAGTTCAAGGCCGACGCGGCCCGGGCGCTGCGGTTCCGCTCGCGGGACCTCGCGGGCTTCGGCGTCGTGGATGCCGTCATCGAGGAGCCGGCCGGTGGCGCGCATCGGCATCCGCGGCAGATGGCCGCACGGCTGAAGACGTTCCTGGCCCGGAGCCTGCGGGAACTCGTGGCCCAGCCTCGCGACACGCTGCTCGCGGCCCGCTACGAGAAGTTCCGAAAGATGGGCGTGTTTCTCGACGACGCCCAGACCGCCTGATACGGATCCCACTTGATCCTCGCGAGGAGGGAGGCGTCTCGTCGGCAGCCGGCCTGTGGAGTTCGACCGGCTCGGGTCTGCCCCGATCCGTCCTTGCTTCCGTGGGGCGAGGCGGCGGGGATGCCCGTGCCGTCGAGCCGGCGTTGCTGGCCGAGCGCAGCACGGAGTGCGAAGCGAGGGCAGCATCGAGTGAGCGACGGGCACGACGCCCGTCGCGAACGTCCGAGCGAGATGGCACGGGCATCCCCGACGCCGGGACAGGCGCGGTGACGCGCGTGGATCACGTGGGGGCCGGACAAATCACGGCCAGGTCTCGGGAGCGACCGTCTTCAATGGCTGGGCTGGATCCGGCGGCTCCGCGCGGTCTCCGGCACTTCGCCGAGCCGCACGGGAGACTGAGCCAGTGGTCGCTGGCTCCGCGGGTCGGTCATCCGTCGCAGCAGATCGCCGAGCAGTTCGTGCGCCGGCGTGACGACGATATAAGCCGCGATCGAGACGATCGCCA
>CAIXGY010000257.1 GCA_903919035.1 uncultured Planctomycetaceae bacterium
GGCGGCATGAGGAGGTCTTGCTGGGAGTAGATCACCGTGCCGGCGAGCTGGCCGAGCAGGTCTTCGAGTCGCTGGCTTTCCTCCAGACCGAGCGCGGGATCGTCATACCACACCGACAGCGCGGCGAGCGCCTCGGCGTAGCGACCGGCAGTGAGCTTGTCGTGGGCATCGGCCCAGGCGGACGCGAAGGCGGCGGACGACTCGCGGCCCATCGGCAGGGCTGCAGCTGGCGCGTCCGCGGCGGGTGCAGCGAGGGCGTTGGCGGTGGCGGCGAGGGCAGCGGGCGGCTCGGCCGGCAGGGTGACGGGGGGCAGGGTCGCCGCCGGCGCAAGCGTTGCCGGTTCAGGCTGGGCCGGCGGTTCGAATGGCGGCGGCGTTGGCCGGGAGGCCATCGGCTGCGCGACGACCTGGTCGGCCGACGGAGGCGCCGCCGACTCGGCGGCAAGGTAGGTCGGGCCGGCGGTTGCGGCGACAGCGGGGGAGGTGGCGGCCGACTCCGCGGTCGACACGGTCGGTGCGGGAGTCGCAGGCCCGCCGACCGGCTGCGGAGCGGCGAGTTGCACGCTTGGCGGTGCGAAGGGGGGCGCGTCGGTGGCAGCGGCCACGGCTGCGGACGCATCCGGCGCCGGCGTCGGCCCCTTCTGCACCACCGAGTAGGCGCCATAGAGGATCATCCCGAACAAGCCCAGCACCAGGAGCGGCTTGAGTGCTTCCATGGAATCAGACTCCCGTTCGCGGCGGCTGCCGTGGGACGTGCCGGCCATTGCGCTGCACCTCGGAGGACCAACGCCCGCGGGGCGGGCGGCGGCGGTTGCCGGCGACGGGTGAGGATGCCGCCGGAAGGGCCGGGATCGTAGGGCTGCGGGGGAACACATGCCAGACCGCTTCCGACCCGGTTTTTATGGCAATTTTCCTGCGGAGCGCCACCGCCGGGCCGGGCGTGGCGGGCATTCCGGGGCGGTCACGACGGGCCGCGACCACGTATATTCGACGGCGTCGATCCGCCCCGACACGTCGCGAGGAGTTCACCGGGCCGCCGCCCGTCTTCCTCCCATGCCCGCCCGAAACCTGATTTTGCTCATTGTCGCCACCATCGGCTGCATCGCCGCTTGGTATGCGCGGGAGCGGGATCGGCCCGGTCAGCGCGTCAACGAGGTGCTCTCGCTCATCGATGCGACCTACATCGAGCCCGTGGATGGCGACGCGCTCGTTGCGGCGGCGCTCGACGGGGCGGTCTCGACGCTCGACGAAAACTCCATGTTCGTCCGCGGCGACGGCCAGCAGGAACTGGAGGCCGCGCTCGACCAGGAATACGGCGGCATCGGCCTGGAACTCGCGATCGACGAGCGCACCGGCGAACTCGCCGTCGCCATGCCGCTGCCGGGCGGCCCGGCCTGGCACGCCGGCATCGTCGCCGGTGACCGCATCAAGGCGATCGATGGCACGACGACCAGCGGCCTGCCGCTGCGCGAGGTGGTCGCACGCCTTCGCGGCCGGCCGGGCGAGGCGGTCACGCTCACCGTCTGGCCGGCGGCCGGTGAGTCGGCGGCCCGCGACGTGCGGATCGTCCGCGACCTCGTGCAGGTGGAGAGCGTGCAGGGCGACCGACGGCGGATGGATGGCTCGTGGGAGTGGTGGCTGGAAGACGCGCCGGGCATCGCCTTCGTGAGGATCAACGGCTTCGGCGAACGGACCGCGGACGAACTCGACGCGGTGCTCGGCCAGATCGCGGCCGGGGCGGCCCGCGACGACGGGCGGCCGCAGCCGCTGCGCGGGATCGTGATCGACCTGCGGGGCAATCCCGGCGGGCTGGTCAGCGCGGCCGTCGACGTCTGTGACCGTTTCCTGGAGGAGGGCGTGATCGTCTCCACGTGCGACCGCCGCGAGGCGACTCCTGCCGCCGCTCCGCCGCCGGTCGACATCCGCCGTGCAACTGCCGGCGCGCTCGTGACGGGCGTGCCGATCGCCGTGTTGGTGGACGGCCTCACCGCGAGCGCCGCGGAGATCGTGGCGGCCTGCCTGCAGGATCACGGCCGCGCCACGATCGTGGGCAGCCGCACCTACGGCAAGGGCACCGTGCAATCGATCATCCCCTTGAGTGGCGGCGGGTTGCTCAAACTCACCACGGCCGAGTATCTGCGGCCCGACGGCCGCTCGATCAACCGCGATCCCGACGACGCCGACAATCCGGAGTGGGGCGTGGCGCCCGATGCTGGTTACGCGGTCGCCCCGTCGAC
>CAIXGY010000258.1 GCA_903919035.1 uncultured Planctomycetaceae bacterium
AGACCATGGCCGCCAACATGCGCCCCCTCTGGGAGGGCTGCCGATTCGCTGGCCTTGCTCGCACCGTCAAGCTGTTCCCGTCGAATCGCGTCCTCACCGAGGTCCCCTACGACGAGTACGATCAGAACTACGGCAAGTGGACCGATGGCAGCTACCTGTGGGCACGCGAGGTGGGCGCGACGCCCGATGAGGTGTGGGTGTTTGACGAGGAGGGCATCAGCTCCGGACTCCTCGGCTCCGACAACACGCTCGGGGGAATGGTGAAGGGCGTCCGCGGATACGTGATCGATGGCGTCTGCCGCGACTCGGACGAAGTCCGAATGCAGAAGGGTCCCGTCTTCTGCACCCTGCGCCGGCCATCGCACGTCTACGGCCGCACCCGCAGCGCCGTGATCGACCAGCCGATCGTCTGCGCGGGGGTCAGGGTCGAGCGGGGCGACGTCATCGTAGCTGACGGTGACGGAGTGATCGTCGTCCCGCAGGACATCGCGGAGGAAGTGGGCCGGCGGGCCAAGCTCATCCTCGACAAAGACAAGATCTCGCGTGGCAAGAAGTACCAGGCTATGGGCTGGAAGCCGGACGAGACCGTAACCGTCTAGCGGCATCGACCGCGATTCCTGACCACGTGCGCCAGGAGGCACCACTGATGGTGAGCCAGGAGACACTCGCGATCTTCCGCGCCGTCCGCACGTCCGACGTCACCGACGCCCTGGATTCGCTCGGTTTGCAGCAGCGCTACGAGATGGACCCGCTGATGCGCCCAATGTACCAGGGCATTCGGTTCGCCGGCATCGCCCACACGGCCGAGTATGATCTGATCGACCGGCCGCTATCGCCGATGTCATACGATGAGTTCGACGCGCGGCAGTACCAGCGCGGCCCCGACGGACTCTGGCACGAGGCCGGCCCTTGGGGAGCACCCGACGAAGTCCTCGTGATCGACGCCAAGCGGACACGCGCGGGCATCCTCGGCTCAAACAACACCCTCCACGGCCGGCGCAGGGGCGTCGTTGGCTTCATCATCGACGGCACCTGTCGTGATTCCACGGAATGCATCGCGCAGCAGACACCGGTCTTCTGCACGGTGCGCTCTCCAGCGCATCCGATGGGCCGGATCGGTCCGGTGTCGGACCAGCAGCCGATCGTGTGCGCGGGCGTAGTCGTGCGGCCAGGCGACGTCCTGATCGCCGACGATGATGGCGTGGTGGTAGTGCCGCAAGCGATAGCCGACGAAGTTGCCCGTCGGGCCGAGCTGATCCAGACCAAGGACCGGCCTGGCCGACGGGCCGGCTACGAGGCCCTCGGCATCCCAGTCGACGACTCCGTGCGGTAGCCCGCGCCGGCAGACAGGGGCATCGGCAGCTCTCGCGGTTGCCGCCCCCGGCTTACTGCTAGATAGCCCAGGAGGAGGATTTGGCAACCGACACCTATCAAATAGCCAGGCTTTACAAGTACCTGCGCGTCTGCGACGTCGGCGACGCGCTCGACGCGGTTGGCCGGCCGGATTGCTGTCTGATGGACCCATCCATCAGGCCGCTGTTCCAGGGCATTCGGTTCTGGGGACCGGCCGTGACGCAG
>CAIXGY010000259.1 GCA_903919035.1 uncultured Planctomycetaceae bacterium
CGCCTACTCCACCGCCAGGCTCACCGCGATCCCCGGCCTCCGGCTTGTGGGCACCGCCCGCGAGAAGGTGGGCGTGCTGTCGTTCGTGATCCCCGGTCACGATCCGTCGAAGATCGGCCAGGCGCTCGACCGCGAGGGGATCGCCGTCCGTGCGGGCCACCATTGCGCCCAGCCGTCACTGCGGCATTTTGGACTCGAAGCCACGGTTCGCCCCTCCCTGGCTTTTTACAACACGACCGCCGAGCTCGACCGTCTGGCGGATGCCTTGGCGGTATACGCCGCCCGGCCGGCTTCTGTCACGCACTGACCGCTTGCGACGTGTCGTCCCGGAGATGATCCGGCAGCCACTCGCGTTCCGCGTCGTCCGGAGCCACCGAGCCGCCACCGGCCGTGGGCGAAAAACCGGCGGCATACTCGTCCGCGTGCTCCTCGCGGGCGCTCGTGCCGAAGAACGAGTACATCACCGGCACGAGGACGAGGACGAGCAGGGTGGTCAGCATGAGGCCGAACGCCAAGGACGTGGCCATCGGGATCAGGAACTGCGCCTGGAAGCTCTGTTCGAGAAGCAGCGGCATCAGGCCGCCGATCGTCGTGATGCTCGTGAGCAGCACCGGCCGGAACCGCACGCAGCCCGACTCCCGCAAGGCGTGCCGCAGGGGCTTGCCGTCGCGGACCCGCGCGTTGATGAAATCCACCAGGCAGATCGAGTCGTTGACTACCACGCCGGCGAGGGCCACGAGGCCGAACATGCTGAACAGCGTCAGCGGCATCCCCATGATCGCATGGCCGAACACCGCCCCCGCACAGCCGAACGGGATCGCTCCCAGGATGATGAAGGGCTGAAAGTACGACTTGAACTCCATCGTCAGTAGCACGAACATCGCGAACAATGCCACGATGAAACCCACGCCCAGGCTGCGGAGCGACTCGTTCGACTGTTCCTGCTGCCCCTCCCAGCGGACACGGACGCCCGGGTACTCCGTGGCCAGGTCCGGCATGAGTCGCCGCTGCATGTCGCCGATCACCTGCGAACTCGTGAGCGTGCTCTTGGCGACGTCGATGTCGGCGGTCACGGTGATCGATCGCTTCTGGCCGAGCCGGTTGATCTCCGAATATCCGCGGACGACCGACACGTCGGCCAATTCGCTGATCGGTCTCTTCACGCCGTCGGGGCCGGTGACGCGGATGTCGGCGAGCGTGGCCAGCGTCCGCCGCTCGTCCTGCGGATAGCGGACCATCAGCTTCACCTCGTGGCGACCGCGCTGCAGCCGCATCACCTCCTCACCGTAGAAGCTCGCCCGGATCGTGCCGGCGAGATCCGCGAGCGACACGCCCATGGCCTCGGCCCGCGGCTTGATCTTCAGCTGATACTCCCACTTGCCGGGGCGGGAGTCGTCGTCGATGTCGATCACTCCGGGATACTGCGCGAGCCATTCCTTGCACCGCTCGACGGCGGCCTCGAGTTGCCGGGTCGACTCGCCATCGGCCGGGGCGAGCAGCTTGAACTCGATCGTCTTGCCCCCCGGGCCGAAATTCTCCGTGGCGAACAGCAGCGTCTCCGTGCCGGGAAAGTCACCGGCCGCCCGGCGCCATTCGCTGATGAACTCCTCGCTCGTCACGTCGCGAAACTCGCCCTCCACGAGCTCGAGCCATACCGCCCCGACATGGCTGCCGCTCATCCGGGCGTCGGGGCCGATCTCGCCGAGGGCCGCGACCTGGCCGACCGCCCGATGCACGAGCTGCAGGACCGGCGCGTCCGCGGGCGACAGCTTCCTGGATGTCTCGAAGGCGGCCTTCTCGATGCGCCGCGTCGTCTCATCGGTCACCGCCGCCGGAGTGCCGTCCGGGTAGACGACCTTGGCGATCAGGCGATTGGCGTCGATCTTGGGAAACAACTGGAAGGGCGTGATCCCGCTGCGGACGATGCCCGCTGCCAGGAGCAGAATGCCCACCGCCGCGGCCATCACGGACAGGCGGTTGTCGAGGGCGAAGTCCAGAAACGGTGCGTACAGGTTTCTCACAAACCACTTCAGCCCGCCGTCGCAGGCCCGCTGGAGCCATGCCACCACCGGCAGGAACAGCCGCAGGGGGTAGAGGACGACGCCGAAGATCGTGAACACGAGGTTCTTCTCGTGAGCCAGGTGTCCCGGGAGCACGAGCGTCGCCTCGGCCAGCGACACGAGCAGGGTCGAGATGAAGGCGAAGGGCATGACGGCGATGAACTTGCCCATCACCCCGGACACGAAGCACAGCGGCAGGAACGTGATCACGGTCGTGAGAACGCTCGAGATCACGCTCGGCACCACCTCCACCGTGCCGTCGATCGCCGCGGCCACGAGGCTCTTCCCCATGCGGCGGTGCCGGTCCACGTTGTCGCTGATCACGATCGCGTCGTCGACGACGATGCCGATCGCCATCAGGAAGGCGAACATCGAGAGCATGTTGAGCGTTTGATCGGTGGTGAACATCAGGGCCCCGGTCCCGAGCATCGAGAAGGGGATGCCCATCGCCACCCAGAACGCGATCTTGAGGTCGAGAAACAGCGCCAGCATCACGAACACGATCAGCAGGCCCTGCAGGCCATTTTCGATGAGCATCGAGAGCCGGTCGCGGACGTCGATCGAGGCGTCGGCCCACGTGACGACCTCATACCCGGGGGGCAGCCTGGTCTCGGCGACGTACTGCTTCACGGCCGCCACCATTGCGAGCAGGTCCTCGCCCGAACTTCGGTCGATCGATACCACCATGCCCGCCCGCCCGTTGATGCGGTTGACGGAGGCGATGTCGGCGAACTCGTCGCGGACCGTGCCGAGGTCGCCGACGGTCAGCACAAGTCCGTCGGGCAGGGTGACGAGCGGCAACTTCGCGATCTCGCCGCCGACGTAGCGCTTGTTCTTGCCGCGGAGCAGGATTTCACCGCTCTCGCTGCGGATCGTGCCGCCCGGCAGTTCGAGATTCTCGCGGCGCACGATGTCGGCCACCCGCTGGAGCGTGAGTCCGTATTTCCGCAGCGTGGCCTCGGAAATCTCGATGTCGATCTGATAGTCCTTGGCGCCGAGCAGATTGGCGGCCGAGACGGCCGGCAGCGCGAGCAGGTCGTCGCGCACGGTTTCGGCCACGTCGCGGAGTTCCAGCTCCGACACCTCCCCCGCCTCGTCGGCCGGTGGTGCGAGCACGCCCACCTTGATTGCCGGCGTCCGCAGGGTGACCTGCTCGATCTTCGGATCTTCGGCGAGTTCGGGCATGCTCGGGATCCGCTCCACTTCCGAGCGGATCTCTCCGAGCGTCTTCTGCACGTCCTTGACGTCGTCCTGAAGTTCGAACACGCAGTAGCCCATGCCCTCCTGGGCCACGCTCGTGATCTTCTTGATGCCCGCGACGCTGCGGCAGGCCTCTTCCACCTTCTGGCAAATGCCCTCCTCCACCTCCTCGGGCGTGGCTCCGGGATAGGGCACCGTGACGAGCACGACCTCGAGGTCGAATTCGGGGAAGGTCTCCCGCCGCATCGACGCGAAGGCGAGCGCCCCGACGAGCAGAATGGCGATGACCAGCGTGTTCATCGCCGGCATGTTGCGCACACACCAACCGACGATCGTTCTCACGTCGCGTCCTCGCCTTCGCGGATGGCTGCGGCACGCCCGGGGGCGGCCGCCGGTTCGGCGACGGCCATGCCGTCGCGCGGATGGGCGATCTGACTGGTGATCACGCGATCGCCGACGAGCATGCCCGACGCTCCCGCGTCGAAGAAGACGCGGCCCGCCGCCGCGTGAACCGCCCGGGGCCGGAGCACGACCAACCGGCCGTCCCGTGCCACCCACACCTCGCCGCTGGGACGCTGGGCCTCTTCGGGAATCGACAGGAGCGCGTCCCCGGGTTCGACGTGCACCCGCACCTCCACGAACATGCCGCGCAACAGCGAGCGGGGCGCGCCGGGCGGCAGGTGCGGCATGGCCACGCCGTAGCGATCGAGCGCCTTCACGCCCTGCGGGTCGGCCACGATCACTCGGCACGGCAGCGCCCGCGTCTTCTCGTCGAGCCCACGTCCCTCCTGCCGCGACAGCACGCCCTGCCATTCATAGACCGCGTCGCCGATCGAGTAGACGACGGTGGCGGGCGCGTCGAGTTGCTCGTGGGCGTCGCGGTCTGCGTCGCCCGCGGGCCGCTTCGCACCCCAGATCCGGGCCACGTCCTCCATCTGCAGGCTGGCCCGCACCTCGGCGGCGCTGGTGTCCTCCAGTGTCACGAGCGGCGTGCCCTTGGCGACGAAGGAGTCCTGCTCGACCTTGTCTTCCACGACGATGCCGTCGATGGGCGCGATGATGCGGGTGCGGGCGAGGTCGAGCCGGGCCTTCTCGAGCATCGTCGAAGCCAGTGCCTGCGCCTCGACGAGCCTGTTGCGCCGCGTGTCGAAGACGCGACGCTGACCCTGGAGCGTGGACAAGGCGTTGGCCGCCGTAAGCTCTTCGCGAACGGCCCGGTCGTGTTCCGACTCGGTCACGATGCGGCCGGACTTGAGCCCCTCCAGCCGGCTGGCCTCGCGGCGGGCCAGTTCGACCTGCCGCTCAGCGAGGTCGATGGAGGCGGCGTTTTGGACCAACTCCTCGTCGATTTCGGTGATCGCGATCGTCGCCTGGGCCAATTCCCGCTCCAGTCGCGCCACGTCGAACTCGTAGTCGCGCGGATCGATTTCGAACAGGGGCGTGCCCGCCGTGACGAACTGCCCTTCATTGCAGGCCGCGGCCTTCTTCAGCACGCGTCCCCCGACCTCCGCGGCCAGGGTCACCTCGCGGAGCGGCACGACCACGCCATCGGCCTCGATGACCAGGCCCTCGGTCACGGCCTCGGCGGGGGCGGTGCTCACGGCGAGGGCGGACTGTTCCGCGACGACTTTCCGCGCCGGGGGCGGTTGTCGCCCCAAGAGCAGAAACGCGGCGATGCCGGCCCCGAGGATGCCCAGTGGCGTCAGCCAGCCGAGGATGGTGCGGACGCTGCTCATGGGGAACGACTCTCGGAGGAATGGCGGGTGATCGGCCGCGGGCGCCCCTGCCCGTCGGGGCAGGCCAACGGCGGCGTCGCCCCGAGGGCGGCGAGCGTGAGTTTGGTCACGTGATCGGCGAGCGCGACGGGCGAGTGCAGCGACTCGATTTCATCCCGCGGCACGAGCATGGCGACGACCTCGCCCGCGGCCCGATACACGAAGCACTGGCCGACCACGCTCATCGCCAGACGTCGTAGTTCCGGCTCCTTCAGGCGGCCACCGGCGACATCGCCGAGAATCGACACGAGGACCGCGAAGTGCGGCCGCATGTAGTCCTCGACGAGTTCGCGGCATGCCTCGGTGGGATGGAGCACCTCCCGCATCATGAGCCGCACCTGCCAGGGCGGTTGGCCGAGGCCGAGCATCCGCTCGAGAAGGTTGGCCACGAAGTCGTGGAACCGGCGCTCGGCGGGCACGTCGTCGTCCCATGCGGGCAGGGGCAACTGCCGCACCCGTTCCTCGTGGGCGTGTTTCACGCTCTCGATGTACAGCCGCCGCTTGTCGCCGAAGTAGTAGTTGACGGCGGCCACATTCACGCCGGCGGCGGCGCAAATATCGCGGACGGTGGCGGCCTCGTAGCCGTGCGCGGCGAACTCGCGGCCGGCGGCGAGCAGGATCCGCTCCCGAGGCTCTTCGGCGGGCTTCGAGGCAGTGGTGAGCTCGATGCTGGCCACGGTGAAGCGGAAACCTTTCAAACAAGCGTTTCAATCGAGTGTATGCGGGGGAAACCGCGAAAATCCAGCCTTGTTAACACGGTGATTGAGCTGCTTCCCGCCGCCGTCGGGGGACGATGAGGGACCTGCGACACGCGCCATGCTGCCGACATCCGTCGGACGCGATGCCGGAAAGTTCTCGAATTCGCGCCGCCCGAAACCCATTTGCGAATGAGGTGCCGACGACGTCGCGGACGTCTGGCAAATCCTTCTTGCCTGGACAAAAGAGTGTTCATCCGTACACTATTCCCAGCATGTCATATAATTCGGAACCGGAGGACACTCCATGGCGACCATTCCGCAGATTCGCAATCGGCTGCTCGAAGGCTTTCCAGAGAAGCAGGCCGATCTTCTGGCCCATGTCGTGATCGAGGCCCACGACGACCTCGTCAACCAGGCTGACTTTCACGCCCTGACGGGTGTCGTCAAAGAACTCGCCGACGCCCAGAAAGAGCTTGCCGACGCCCAGAGGCGGACCGAAGAGCGAGTCGAGCAACTCACCGAATCCCAGCGGGAACTCACCGACGCGCAAAAACGCACGGAGATGACCCTGTCCGACGTCGTGACGACGCAGCAGAAAATGCTGATTCGGCTTGATCGCCTCGACGGCCACATGCTCGAAGACAAGGTGGCGAAGAATCTCCCGGCCTTCCTGGGACGTGAGTTCCGCAGGTGCCGCGTCTTGGATCGAACCGAGTTTGTCGAAGGTCTCGAAGGAAAGCTGCCCGAAGCGGATCTCGCCGACCTGATGCGGTCCGATGTCATCGCCGTCGCCAAGCGCGGCGAACAAATCGTGCACCTCGTCGTGGAAGTCTCTTGCACCGCCGATGCCGACGACCTGGCCCGCGCCGTGCGGCGAGCGGCAGCCCTCGCTTCAGCTGGGTTCAACCCGCTCGGGATCGTGGCCTGCGAGTCGATCTCGCCGCAGACGCTGGCCGCGGCTCGCCATCACGGCCTGCGAGTGCTCACCAACGGCTGGCTTCTGCCGGAAGCGGCTTGACAGGCACACCGCGCACGGGCATGCCCAGGAAGAGCCCGCCGCGCCTTGCCATCCCGGCAGGCCGTGCATCGATAGCCCGCTCGAGGGCGAGTGCATCCACTCACCTTGCCCGGCGCGATCGAGGAAGGCTCGGGTCTGCCCATCCCCTCGAGGCGGTGGAGACGGCGAGCGGCAGCACGAAGCCGGAGCGCGGCCGTCATCGAGCAAGCGGATCTCACGATGAGCGCAGCGAGCGTCCGGCGAGAGGGTGTGGGCAGTCTCGAGCCGGTTGGGCGCAGACTGACTGTCCGCACCTACTCGTTTCGGGGAAGCGACATCGACGTGGTGCCGAGAACCGCCTCAGCGCACCGGCGGCCGCTGGCGAGCGCCCCGTTGATCGATGCGGAACTGCAGTGGTCGCCACACAGGAAAAGACCAGCCGCGAGCTGCGGGCCGCCCGGCCGCAGCCGTCGCGCCGCCGGCGACTCATCCGGCAACGCCCGCGAAACCTCCACGGTCGTCAGGTGCCGCCACCCGGACGCAGCCGCCCCGAACCAGCAGGCCGCTTGCGACCGGATCGCGTCCGGCAGTTCCACTGCGGCGCCCCGCCAGTCACTCCGCACCGACACCTGCACGAGCGTTCCGCCCGGCGGGGCGTAGCCCGCCGCCACGTCGGACGGCACCGTGAGATTGTCGATCGGCCCCGCCTCGTCGGCGTTCACCACGAGCGTGCGAGCGGCGAGCGGCGAACGCTCGGCCGCGAATGCCACCGCCCGCGTCGCCTTCCAGCGTCGCGCGACCCACGCCCCCGCGAACTGCGGCGGCAGGATCGTGGCCGCCGCGGCGACGTCCGCTGCCACGACGACGTGGCGCGCGGTCGCAGTCTCGCCGTCGGCGAACTCCACGTGGCCCGGGGCGACCCCGCGCACCGCCCTGCCGAGCATGACGCTCGACGCAGGCAGGGCCGCGGCGAGTTGCGCGGGGATCGCGGCCATGCCGCCCCGCGGCAGGGAGGCGCATCCGAGCGCAAACATCGCAAAATCGAAGAGCAACACGGACGCCGCCGTGTCGAGCCCGCGTTCCAGGAACACGCCGCCGAAGAAGGGCACGAAAAACCGGCGGATGAACGCGGCGGAAAACCCCCGGGCGACGAGCTCCTCTCGAGCCGTCCGCTCGCCGGGTGCCGCGACCGCGTCGGGATCGAGGCGGCCCGTCCGAAACGCGGCCACTGCGTCGGACCGCAGTCGCGCGATCCTGACCGCATCGGCGATCCCCACCGTGCCGCGGAGCAGCGCGCCGATCGCAGCCAGCGGCCGTCGCCACGGATCAGCAACGCCCGCGAGCCGACCGTGTTCCGCGACGAGCGCCCCCGGCTCGAACCTGCCGAGATCGAGCGCCGCAAGGTCGAGTTGCCGTCGCCCCTCGGGATAGGCGTCGTTGTAGACCTGGAAGCCGCGATCGATTCGGAAGCCATCGACGGCGTCGGTCGCCACGCGACCCCCGACGCGGTCGGCGGCCTCGACCAGGATCACCCGCATCCCGCCGCGTACCAACTCCCGCGCGCAGGCCAGGCCGGCGAGCCCCGCACCCACGATGATGCAATCCACGTCCGGCATGGCTGGGAAGCATACGTCATCCAGACGTCTTCGATCTGACTGCATTCCGGCGCGGCGGCCCGGGCATCCCCGACGCCGGTCGGGCGCCGTGACGCGCGAGCATCCAGCGGGAGCCGTATCAGGTGGTCAACCGCCGGGCGAGCCAGCGGCCCGCGGCGAGGCCGCTCGACGCAGCTCCCTCGACCCGCGGTCCACCGAAGGCGTCGCCACAGCAGACCAGCGGCGGATCCTGCCGGGCCACGACCAACGGGCTCTCGAGCACGGTCGTGGGCAGCGCGAACTTCCAGCGATGCAGCGAGCGCTCGACGACGACGGTCGCCGGATCGCCGTCGATCCACGGTCGCGCGGCGTCGAGCAGCATCGCCGTCACGGCTTCGGGCGGAGCGTCGAAGTGAGCCCGTGAAAAGTCGCCGGTCGCGTGAACCGTCAGCGCGGGCACCGTCGAGATGCCCTTCTGCATGTTGTCGGCAATCCAGGCCAGTGGCCCGGGGGAGTCCGCGGCGAACTGGATGCCCCCGGGCGGCGGCACGAGGCTCGGCCGGTCGAGGACGAGCATGAGCGCGAAGCACGGATCGTAGGCCACCGTCCCGAGGGCGACGCGAGCCTCGACGTCGAGCGTGGCATCGCCGGCGGCGAAGAGGTCGAGCGCCTGCGGCACCGGTGCGGTGACGATCGCGGCTGCCGCCTCGAGCGTGGCAGCGCGGCCTTCCGACTCGACGGCCACCATCACGCGGTCTCCAGCGACGCCGATCGACGCCACCTTCGCGTTCGTGGTCACGAGACACGGCTCGCCGTGGCCGTCGGCGGCCAGATGCTCGAGCAACCACTTTGGCAGGTCGGTCATGCCGCGTGTTCCACGCCACCTGGCGTGGCCGTCTGGCGCGGGCTCCACGGCGCCGCCAATGCTGCCGGCTCGCCCGAACCCGGTGCACCAGGTGTCCACGGCGCCGGCAGCCCGGGCGTCGGTCACCAGACCGCCGAACGCCCGCCCGCGAACCGTGAAGAACTGCGCGCCGTGGTCGCAGACGGCACCGCCCACGCGGCGGGTCGCCATCCGGCCGCCGATGCCCCGTGATTTCTCCACCACGAGCACGCGCCGACCCGCGCGCACGAGCTCGCCGGCTGCGCAGAGCCCGGCGATCCCCGCGCCGACCACGACGACTGGCAGGGCGTTGGTCACGGGCATGTCGCCGGGGGAAAGAGCATCCGCAGCGGCTCGCCCGTGCAGGGCATGCGGGCCGACGCCAGCACTTCGCCGGCGGTGCAGCCCGCCATGGCGCCCGCCGTCGCGGCCATCGCCCGCACCCGCGCGAAGACGTGGGCCTTCTCCGGCGGGAACTGGGACGCGTAGCAGGCGATCGCGGCGAGCTTCGCCTCCAGATGGCCGGAGATGTCCACCACGAGCGGCCAGTGGCCGTGCGGCACGGTCGGCACGCCCGCGAACAGGAAGTAGGTGAGGAACTGGGGCACGGCGTGCACCGGGAGCCCGGCAAACGTGTCGTCCCACTTCGTCAGCCGGGAGTAGAACACGGCGGCCTCGGTGATCGCCACGGCCTGCGCGTGGTCCGGCGAGGCCAGCGGCGTCTTGTCACCGAGCCCGAGCACGACCCGCGGCCGCCACCGCCGGAAGGCCGTCGCCAGCGCCACGCGGACCTCGAACGAGTCGAACAGCCGCCGGTTGGAGAAACCGAGGTTCTCACGGTGGGCGACGCCGAGCACCCCCGCGGCCGCGGCCGCCTCGGCCAGCCGCTCCTCGGGTCCGCTCGAGCGTGGGGTCGGCTCGCCATCTGTGAGATCGACGATACCCACCCGCACCCCCTGCGACGCCAGGAGGGCGAGCGTCCCGCCGCAGCCGATCTCCACGTCGTCGGGATGCGCGCCGACGGCGATGACGTCGAGTGGCGGCGGCAGTTGTCCGGGGGTCATGCGGGCTTCGTGGCGGCGATCAGGAAGACCGGATTGATCGCCTCGAAGCGGATCCGATCCAACTGCTCGACGCCCCGGGCGATGTTCACCATCCAGTAGGACGGGTCACTCGACCGCGCCCGAAGGAGCGCATGAACCGCCGCGAGGTTCTCGATCGAATTGCAGGCGGTGACGATCCGCCCACCGCGGGCCAGGCGTTCCCAGGCCTGCTCGACGAGCATCGCCACGTCGCGGCCGCTGCCCCCCACGTAGATGGCATCGGGGTCGGGCAGCGTCTCCCAGGCGTCCGGGGCCCGGCCGAGCACGGGCTGTAGGTTGGCCACGCCGAATCGCCGGGCATTCTCCACGATCAGTTGCTGGTCATCCGGATCCATCTCGATCGCGTAGACGGTGCCGTCGCGGGCGATCCGCGCCGCCTCCAGGCTCACCGAACCGCTGCCCGCGCCCACGTCCCACACCACGCTCGCCGGGCCGAGCGCGAGTTCCGCAAGCGCG
Organism: uncultured Planctomycetaceae bacterium; assembly: GCA_903919035.1. GTDB lineage: Bacteria > Planctomycetota > Planctomycetia > Pirellulales > UBA1268 > QWPN01. Next base: position 10,768 of record CAIXGY010000259.1, read on the forward strand.
AGACTCCGCACTTCCGCCGGCGTCAGCAATCCGCGCTTGGGACGCGACTGCAGAAAACACTCGTCCGGATTGCCGAACAAGCGCCGGGCCGTTGTGGCGGCGTCGGCGGCCAGCGTTCGCCGCACGAGAATCATCACGTTCAGGGGCCCGAACGACTCTCGTGCGATGTCACCAAGGCTCCCCTGGGTGACCCGTTCGTCGGGCGACCCGAGGTTCTCGCACACGTACGCCTGGAAGTGGTCGATGCCCTCGTCGAGTAACGCCCGGGCGACAGCGGCGGGCGGCCACTGCTCACTCGTGAACAGGCCCGCGGTGTCGGCCCCGCGAATCCGCTCGACCACGCGCTCGATCGACTGGCCGGCCAGATTGGCGAGAAAGGCCTCTTCCCAAGACTCCTTCACGCGTGCGAACGCGAGTTGCATGCTGCTGACGTGCGGCACGACCTCGAAGCGATCCTTGCCCAGCCGCGAGCAGACGTACCGAGCCGTGCCGTAGAAGAGCGGATCTCCGGATGCCAGCACCACGGTTCGCCGCGGACCCGCCGCCTCGATCCGCTCGACCAGCTCGTCGAGCCCGGAGACCGACTGGAGCCGGGCCGCGAGTGGCTGGGGCAGGACTGCCGCGCACGAGGCCGGTCCCAGCAGGAGTTCCGCCGACTCGACGAGCCGCCGCGCCTGAGCGGTCATGCCGTCGATGCCGTCGTCACCGATGCCGACGATGTGAATCTTCGCCTGGGCCACCGCGTGCGCCTCTCCGATCGGCCGCAGGCCGTCCCGCCGTGAGACGTCGCCTAGGCCTGGAAGGAGCTGCCGCAGCCGCAGCTCTTCTTCGCATTGGGATTGTTGAACGTGAAGCCACGCTTGTCGATGGCCTCGTGAAAATCCAGCGTCGTTCCGTCGAGAAAGAGGTCGCTCTTCTTGTCCACCACGACGGCCACGCCGTGCTGCTCGGTCTTCGTGTCGGCCTTCGGGTCGAACGCCGTGTCGAACCCGAGCGAATACTGAAACCCGCTGCAGCCGCCGCCGGCGACCCCGATGCGAAGCACCGTGGCGGGATCGAGTTTTTGCTCGGTGATGATCTTCTTGACCTCGTGGGCGGCCTTCTCCGTGAGCGTGACGGACATCTGCTGCTCTCCTCGGCAGGGCGACTGGGAAAGAAATTTCGCAAACCCGACTGTGAAAATATAGCCCCGCCCCCGGCGCGGGCCAAGTCCCCGCCGCACCGTCAGAGCGCCCGCAGTCGGGCCACTCCTGCCGCGATCAGGTCAGCCGCGTGGTCGATTTCGGCCTCGGTCGTGAACCGCGACAGGCCGAACCGCAGGCTCGCGCGGGCCTCGTCCTCGGTGAGCCCCAGCGCCAGAAGCACATGACTCGGCCGGGGAGTCTCCGAGGCGCACGCGCTGCCGGAACTGACCGCGAGGCCCGCGTCGGCCAGCGTGGCCAGGAGCGTCTGTCCGTCCACGCCGGACACGCGCACGTTGAGATTGTTGACGAGTCGCACCGGCATGCCGGCGGCATCGACGGCGTCGAGCGGCGGGCCGTTGAGGGTGATGCCCGACGTGGCGGAGCGCAGTCGACTCCAGAGCCGGTCGCGCAGCGCACGGAGCCGCGGCGGCTCCGTGCCAAGCGCCTCGGTCGCACGTCGGGCCGCCGCAGCCAGTCCCACGATGGCCGGCACGTCGAGCGTGCCGCTCCGCAGACCCCGCTCCTGTCCACCGCCGTACACGAGCGGGTCGAGCCGCGCGGCCCGGCCGCGACGGCGGACATAGAGCGCGCCGGCACCCTTCGGGCCGTGGCACTTGTGTCCCGAGAAGCTCGCCAGATCGGCGCCGAGCGCGTCCACGGCGACGGGTATCCGACCGATCGCCTGCGCGCAATCCACGTGAAGCAGCGCGCCGTGCTCACGGATCACGCGGGCGATCGCGGGCACGTCCTGAACGACGCCCACCTCGTTGTTGGCCAGGAGCACCGACACGAGAAAGGTGTCGGGGCGCAGCGCCGCGGCGACCGCGTCGGGCCGCACCAAGCCGGGCGGATCATCGACGCCGTCGTGCCCAGCCACCGCCACCCGCGTGACCTGCACTCCGGTTCGCTCGAGGTGCTCGACCGGGTCGAGCACCGCCCGGTGCTCCGTCTCCAGCGTCACGACGTGCCCGAGCCCGCGATCGCGCGCCCGCGAAGCCGCGCCGAGGATCGCGAGATTCGCGCTTTCCGTGGCGCCGCTCGTGAACACGACCTCCCGCGGCTCGGCGCCGATCGTCGCCGCGAACGTCGTCCGGGCCTCCTCGACCGCCGCGCGGGCCTCACGGCCCATCTCGTGGGTCACGCTGCCGGCGTTCCCGTAGTGGTCGGTGAGCCACGGCAGCATCGCCTCGAGCACCCGCGGATCGATCCGGGTCGTGGCGTGGTTGTCGAGGTAGATCATGCCCCCGATCCTACTCCCCTCGCCGGATGCGACGCTGGCACGGGCACCGCGGCCGTCCATCACGATCACAGACGCCCGGCGGCGAGCGCATCGAGGGTGATCTGAGACCAGGTCTCGAACCGCTCCCGGTCGGCGAGCAGCGCCTCGAGCGGGGCGAAGCCACACTCGACGAGTTCGCTCTCCCGCGAGGCGACGGCCGGGGTCTCCAGTTCGAGCAGGTGCACGATGCCGAGGTGCACCCGGCCGACGGCATTGGAGTCGTCGTTGATGAGTCCCACGCAGCGTGCCGACCAGCCGCCGTCGATGGCGATCTCCTCGGCGAGTTCCCGGCGCATGCCGGCCTCGTAGGACGTGTCGTCGCCGTGCTCGCCATCGATGCTCGAGATGTGGCCGCCAATGCCGACCGACCGTCTGGCCCGCAGGCGGGCCTCACCCTGGCCACCGCCCCTGGTGTAGGCGAAGTAGTGGGGCGTGCCGGCGGCGTCACGCCACGAAAGCACGCAGTAGGGGATGAGTTGCTTGAGCGACGGGTCGTCCTCGACGGCCGCCCGCGGCCGCCAGCCGGTGTGTCGCGGATCGAGCAAGGCCTTCAGGTAGGTCGATGTGTCGGCGCAGAAACCCTGGAACGACCCGACGGCGTCAAAGCGGGCCCGCGGCACGACCAGCACGTCTTCGTTGGGGCAGGAGTTCATGGCCGACAAGATAACGAAAACGATGCCCGGTGGGCGAAAGCCTTCGTCGCTGTGGATCCATCGGCTGCACGACACACGGCACGGCACGCCCACAGAAGCCATGGCCCAAAGGCTCCTCCGGCTTCCTCGTCCCGCCCGGTGGGCGAAAGCCTTCGTCGCTGTGGATCCATCGGCTGCACGAC
>CAIXGY010000260.1 GCA_903919035.1 uncultured Planctomycetaceae bacterium
CGCATAGCTCGCATCCGTCTCGTAGTTGTAAGAACCCATAACTGCGCTCATGACACTGCTCCTTTGAAAAATGTCCCGTGGAGGGACGACCTCGAACCTGTTTTTGCCCCGACCACATGGCCGGCGGCGTTGAACCTCGAACGAAAAACCTTGCGAACGAAAAACCTGCGAACTGAATTCGAAAAAATGGCGGCGGACTTCCACCGCGAAACGGATCGCGAATCAAGCGAACTGGAAGTCCCCGCTCCGCTCGACGAGGCGACGGGCATCGGCGAACATCGAAACCAGGGCGTCGCCGCCGGTCACTCCGGGCAGATACACCCAGGCCCCCATTTGCCGGGCCCACAGCTCCTCGTCGACGTTGTCCTCGGAGCCACAGACGACGAGCAGCGTGCCCGGACGGCTGGCGAACTCCTCGGCGACTTCCACCGTGTCGTTGACGCGATCGCCGAGCGGACGCGAAATGTCGGCGATGACGAGTTGGTAGTCGCCGTCGACCACCGCCTGGAGATCCGAGGCATCCTCGGGGGCATCACAGACCGACCAGCCGCTCAGCTCCGTGACGGCATCGAGCCGGTTGCGGAGCCCACGGTTGCCGGAAAGCACCAGGCACTTCATGAGCCCGGGGCCACGAACCGTGCGGGGAGCCATCGCCTGACCGGCGAGCGAACGCACTTCTTCGGACGTGATACCACTAGCGACGACCATCATCGTGCACCTCCTTCTCGTCTTCCGTGCGGCGGCCGAAGGGCGGCGACCTCTGCGGGCCACCTGCATCCCTCGCGGATCTCCGCGACGCAGGGAGGAAATGCACGGGGTGTGCCAATCGCGCGGCCTGCTTCGTCAAGACGCCGCGCGGCCGCGAAAAAGCCGCGGAAAAGACGCGTAAAAAAATTTTTGGCGGCCGAGATCGGTCACGTGCCGGATCACCAGACCGGTGAGCGAAAACCCCGGGGAAGACCGCACAAAAATGCGTTTCGACCGGGAAAAACCGGCGTCTCACCGCCCCGATGAGGCCTCACCAAACCGGTGCCCTGCAGGCTTCGCTTGTGGCCCGGGGCAGGCGCCCGGTACGGTTTCGGCACGTCGGCCAATTCTCCCCGGAACCAACGAGCCTCGCCGATGCGGTGTGCCATCACCTTCGTGTGCCAGCCGGGCGAACTCGAGGCCAAGGCAGTGCTGCTCGCGGCGTCGCTTCGCCGACGCCTCGTCGGGGATGCGGATCTCGTCGCCTGCCTGCCGGTGGGTCGTTCCGGCCGGGCCCGACCCGCGCGACACACCCTGCGGGCGCTCGAGAGCCTGGGTGTCGTCACGATCCCGGTGCGGAATCCGATTTCCGACTCGTATCCGATCGGCAACAAGATCGCCTGCCTCGACGCCGGCGCACTCTCCACGGCAACACCCGAGCGGATCGTCTTTCTCGACAGCGATATCCTCTGCACGTCCCCGTTCGAGCCGCAGAGGCAGTTGAGCGGAGCCTTCTCGGCGAAGGCCGCCGACTTCGCCACGTTCGCCGGAGGAGCCGCCGACTGGTCGCGGATCTACCGCCTCTTCGGCCTCGCGGACCCGACGTGGCGGGTCACTGCGACGGTGTCATGCGAGGAGACGTGGCCCTATTTCAATGCCGGCGTCATCGGCGTGAGGGCCGATTCCGAGTTAGCCGGCACGTGGGCCGACTCCTGCCGCCGCATCGACGCCGAGACGTGGGTGCCCTCCCGCCGGCCGCACCTCGATCAGATCGCCCTGCCCATCGCGGCCGCCCGGTGCGGCCTCGATGTCACGCTGCTCGACGAGACGCTGAATTACCCGGTTCATCTCCGGCCGCTGCGGCCAACCCTGCCCGCGCTCTGCCACTATCACGGCCCGGCAGTCGCGGCGCGGGAGCCGCGGCTCGTCCACGAGATCGCCGTCCTGGTCGACGACCATCCCGCCCTGCGGCCCGTGCTCGCCGCCGACCCGGCC
>CAIXGY010000261.1 GCA_903919035.1 uncultured Planctomycetaceae bacterium
GTAGCACTGCTCACGGGTCTCATACACCGGCTTGCAGACGGTGTAGGGGATCTCCTTGGTCCGCGTCTCGTAGACGGGCTTGCAGACCGTGTAGCACTGCTCGCGGGTCTCATACACGGGCTTGCAGACCGTGTAGGGGATTTCCTTGGTGCAGGTCTCATAGACCGGCTTGCAGACCGTGTACGTCCGCTGCCGCGTCTCGTAGACGGGCTTGCAGACCGTGTAGGGGATTTCCTTGGAGCAGGTCTCGTAGACGGGCTTGCAGACCGTGTAGCACTGCTCACGGGTCTCATACACCGGCTTGCAGACGGTGTAGGGGATCTCCTTGGTCCGCGTCTCGTAGACGGGCCTGCAGACCGTGTAGCACTGCTCGCGGGTCTCGTAGACGGGCTTGCAGACGGTGTAGGGGATCTCCTTCGTGACCGTCTCCCACACCGGCTTGCAGACGGTGTAGTTGACGGTGCGCGAGCGGGTCTCCCAGACCGGCTTGCAGACCGTGTACTCGACCTCCTTGAACGACTTCTCCGTCTCGTAGCGGACGCAGTCGATCTGCTTCTGTTCGACGACCTTCTCGCAGACCGTCTTCCAGCAGGTGACCTCCTGCTTCTCGTGCACGATCTCCTTCACGAACCGCGGGCCGGGGGCGGCACACGTCGGCTCACAACATCCGTCCACACGGGCGAAGCCGACCGGAGTCAGCTTCGCGACGCCGTGCGGATGGCCGAGCCGGTGGAATCCGGCGTCGGCCCGCAGGCCTCCCGCCGCAATGCCGGCCACGACCAGCACAACTCGCAACCACGTACGCTTCATGATCGCCGCCTCGCTCGAGGCGGACTCCTGCAACTGGGGAAAAACCGGGAACGAACGCCGGCGCAGCGGGACGACGCACCGCTGCACCAAGAAAAACATCGACCACAAAGTCCCCGCAGGTTGACCACTCCACGCGATCCACCGGGTTTTTCCAGAGCCCCGCGCGCGTTACAACCATCCCGACCCTACCGCTGGGGTGGGCTTTCCTTTGCGGCCGTCGGCACCGCCGTTACAGTCGTCCCCCTCCAACCCGGTCGTCCGGCAAACCTTCTCCATGACGGAATCCCGCCCGCAGCCGTCGCCGCAGGCAGAACCGCCCTCGGATGGCGGTGTGCCCAAGGTGGTGGTCAGCCGCATCAGCCTCTACCTGCGTGAACTCCAGCGGCTGGTCGCGGCCGGCCAGCAGACGATCTCCTCCGGCCAGCTCGGCACGCTCCTCGGCTTCAGCGACGCGCAGGTTCGCAAGGACCTCGGCTTCTTCGGGCAGTTCGGCTACCCAGGCGTCGGCTACCGCTGCGACGAACTGATCCGGGCCATGCGCGACATCCTCGGCACGAACCACTCCTGGAACGTGGCCATGGTCGGCGTGGGGAACCTCGGGCAGGCACTGCTCGGCTACCGAGGTTTCGGGCGCCAAAACTTTTCCATCGCGGCGGCCTTCGACGCCGATTCCGCAAAGGTCGGCCAGGTCGTGCAGGGGCTCACGATCCAGCACGTCGATGACCTCGCGGCGACCGTGAAGGCCAAGGACATCCGCCTGGGAATGATCGTCGTTCCCGCCGCTCGCGCGCAGGAAGCGGCCGACCGCCTGGTGGCCGCAGGCATCGAGGGAATCGTGAACTTCGCCCCCGTGACACTCGTGCTGCCGCCGCACGTGCAGAACATCGGCGTGGACCTCGCGATCGAGCTCGAACAGCTGTCGTTCGCGGTCACCAACAAGCTCCTGAAGCCTCCGGCGGTGCCGCCGCCGGGGTGAAGCGGGCGCGGCGGGGATGACCGATCACCGGCCTCCCGCGCGGCCCCCGGGGGGCGGGCCGCCGACCGCTACGCCGGTGCGTGCGCCGGCCTCACGGCGCGTGGCCCGAGCAAGGCGCCGAGCTTCGCCACCGCCGCATGAATACGACTCTTCACCGTGCCGACCGGCACGTGGAGCAATCGGGCCGCCTCGCGGTATTTGACGCCCCGGAAGTAGACGAGGGACAGGGCCTCGCGCTGCGGCGACGGCAGCAGCTCCACGGCCGCCCGGAGCCGACTGCACGACTCGGCATCGGCGAACCCCTCCGCGCCGGAAGGCTCCTCCCGCGCTTCGACGTCGCCGCGCCGGGAGGTGCCGTCGGCATCCGGGGCGTCGAGGCTCGCCATCCGGTGTCGGCGGTTCCGCCGCCGGGCGTCGATCGCCTGGTGGGTGGCCACGGCGTAGAGCCAAGGACGGAACGGCCGGTTGCCGTCGAACAGGTCTGCCTTCCGGTGCACCTGCAAAAACGTGGCCTGGAAGACGTCGGCCGCCAGCTCCCGGTCGTGCAGGTAGCGGCACAGGAACCCAAACAGTTCGTGCTCGTAACGGTGCACGAGGGCCTCGAACGGGGCCGGATCGTGGCTGGCACGAAACCGGGCGAACAAGTGCTCGTCGGTGGATCCGGATGCGGTGGTGAAATCGTGGGTCTTCATGGTGCTCGGCTCCCAGACCTTCGGTTCCGGCATCCGAAACGACATGAGCCCGTGGACGATGCCGGCACCCGGCCGCTTCTCCCCGGAAGCACGTGGCGTGCCGAATGCCGATTGGCGGCCGGACCTGCGTTCCACCCGCGATTTTTGCGGTTTGGGGCAGCGAGTCCTCCAAGAGCCGGGTGGCCCATCATGGAGCAATTTGCAACGTCGCCTTGCAAAAAGCCGCGTCGTGCGGCCGGTGTATAGTGACGACCACTGCCCGGTGGTGTAACGGTAGCACAAGGGATTTTGGTTCCCTTTGTCTTGGTTCGAATCCAAGCCGGGCATTTCCCGCCCGCTGTTCACGTCCGCCCTCCCGTCTTGCGCCTCCTGGACGCGCCCATGCATCACGCGCCTCGCCCCCGATTCGCCCTCGCCGTTCAGGCGGTGGCCTTCTGTGCCAGCCTCGCCGCCGCGGTCGCCGAGGCCGACACGGTCTACGTGATCAGCAAGACCAATGGCGGCCTGTACTCGTTCGATTCCGCGAATCCGGCGGCGATCTCCACCGTCGCCGCCGCCGCCACCTTCAATGCCCCCTCGGCCCTCGCCCTCGGTGACGATGGCAACCTCTACGTCGGCGAGTCGCCCGCGCCCGGCGAGGGGGATCCCCGCATCCTCCGCTACGTGATCGGCTCGGGCTCGATCGCCGAGGTGGTGAACTTGAGCGGCACGGCCGCTGGCTACGCGGGCGACGCCGTCTATCCCGCCGCGATCGCGTTTCGGCGCGGCGTCGATGGCGGTGAGATGCTCGTGGGACGCAATCCGGATTCGGTCACCTACGCCGGCCCCGTGATGGCGGTGTCGGGATGGAAAACGCTCGCGCCGTCGGTCACAGCGTTCACGGCCGGCGTCCTGAACGCCAGCCCCGGCCTGGCCGTTTCACCCCAGACCGGCAGGCTCTACGTGAGCGACGTCGTTTACGCGGGAGGTGGACAGGCCCTGCTCGGCACGGTGGCGGAATTCGACGGCACGACGAGCCCCGCCACGCTCGTGCGTTCGATCACCACGGGCACATTGTCGGGGCCGCTCGGCCTCGTCGTGAGCGGGTCGACCCTCTACTCGACCAACCCCAACGACGGAAATATCTACGCCACGAGCCTCGCCTCGGGATCCTCGTCGATCATCGGCACCGCATTGTTTCCGTTCGATGTCGGCACCCTGGCCCCTCTCTCCGATGGTGACCTGCTCGCCGGCAGCCTGTATCCCGCCTCCGGTCAGATCTACCGGGTGTTCACGAGCGGCGGTGGGGCCGCGCCGCTCTATGCCTTCGGCGCCTCCGGCTTCGGGCAGATCGGCGGCATCGTGACGATGGCGGTGCCGGAGCCGGCGACGCTCGCGATCGCAGTCGGCGGCCTCGTGGCGGCGGTGCCGTGGGTCCGCCGCCGCCGCACGGTGGCCTGATGGCCTTCCTGCGGCGCGGGTTCACCCTCGTCGAGCTGCTGGTGGTCGTGGCGATCATCGGCACGCTTCTCGCGTTGCTCCTGCCCGCCGTCCAGTCGGCCCGCGAGTCGGCCCGCCGCGTCCGCTGCGCCAGCAACCTCCGGCAACTTGCCCTCGCCGCCGCCAACCACGAGACGGCCCGGAGATGCTTTCCGATCGGTGCCGAATCGCGGCAGTGGGCGGAGCGGCCGTTTTGGCCCCATCAGTATTTTCGCTGGTCGGCGTTGGCCCACCTCGCGCCCATGTACGAGGAGAGCCAGCTGCTCGCGGGAATCGACCTCTCGGTGCCGCTCTACGTGGGATTGTCGTCCGACGCGATCTCGTCGCAGAACAAGCCGGTCGTCAAGACACTCGTGCCGCTCTTTCTCTGTCCCAGCGACAGGGCCCAACCCGTCGCCGATCTCTTCGGCCCCACGAACTACGCCGGCTGCGTGGGCACCGGCCGCGACGGCGGCACGCCGTTCGAAGCCGACGGCATGCTGTTCATCAACTCCCGCGTGCGATCCAAGGAGATCGTGGATGGACTGGCGAAGACCATGCTCTTTTCCGAGAGCACGCTCGGGGATGGGCCGCCGTCCACGCGGCGGGCCGCCGACGTGACCGCGGCGACCGGCTACGCCTTCGTCATGACGGCGCCGCTCACGGATTCCCGGTGCCAGGCCGCGATCTACTGGAACTGGACCGACCTCCGCGGGTTCTCGTGGGCCAACGGCGAATATCGCACGACGCTCTACAACCACGCCCGGCAGCCGAACGACACCACGATCGACTGCATCGGCGTGCTCCAGAACACCACCGATCCGGCGAAGGTCTATGCCGGCTTCGGCTGGCGGACGGCGCGGAGTCGCCACGTCGGCGGCGTGAACGTGGCGGCTGCCGACGGCGCGGTGCGGTTCGTAGGCGACGGCGTGGCCGCGGCCGTGTGGCGGGCGGCCGCGACGCGGGCCGGCGGCGAGGCGGTGGGACTGCCGTAGCCGTCACGCTCGGCCCAGTTCCTTCCGCAGCCGGGCGAGGACGTCGCGGATGTCCCGGGGCAGCACGCTCTCGAACACGATTTCATGGCCGGTCACGGGGTGCACGAAGCCGAGCTCGGTGGCGTGCAGCATCACCCGCGGGGCGCGGGACTCGTCCTTCGGCCCATGTCGGCGTGTCTGCAGATAGACCCGCTCGCCGCACACCGGGTGGCCCCTCTCGGCCATGTGGATGCGGATCTGATGCGTGCGGCCCGTCTCCAGGCGACACTCGACGAGCGTGTAGGCATCGCCGATGTGCTCGACGGGATTCACGTGCGTGATCGCGAGTTTGCCCTCCTCGCCATCGGCCGAACCGCGGCGGCCGTCGCCGCGGTCGCGCACCAGGTGCGACTCGATCGTGCCGGCCTCGGCCCGACCGACGACGAGCGCGAGGTAGCGGCGGCGGGTGGTGTGGAGCCGGAACTGCTCCGCGAGGATCCGGCTGGCGGGCACGTTCCGGGCGAACACCACGAGACCACTCGTTTCACGGTCGATCCGGTGCACGGCCCGCACGGGTGGAACCCGGCGTCGCTTCCCCTCCTGGCCGGTCGTGCCGCGGCGCCGGGGATGGGGGCTGCGGGCCGCCCGCGCCGCGAGAAAACGGCCGATCGCATCGGGGACGAGCTCCTCCAGCGTCGGCTGGATCTGCTTTCGCCGCGCCGGCCACGACGCCTCCTCGTGGTGCCGGGTCGTGGTGATTCCGGTCGGCTTGTCGACCACGACCACGTCGTCGTCGAGATGGACGATCCGCACGTCGGTCGCCTGCGGCGGCGGAGCGGCCGCCGCGGCGAGCACCTTTACGACCTCGCCTGCCTTGAGGCGGCGGGCCACGTCGGTGCAAACGTTGCCGTGCACGAGCACGTGCCGTCCGCGCACGAGCTTCTGCACCCGCGACCAGCTCGCCGGGGTGAGCCGTGCGCGCAGGAAGGCGGCCAGCGTCGCCCGGTTGTCGGCGGCGGTGACGTGATGGACGGTGCCGGGGTGCCCCTTCATCTCCACTATTGTGGCACGCGTGGCGCGGGCCGCCGTCCTTGACCGGGTTTTCCCCGGTTTTAGACTCTCTCCCGGAGGGTCCGCGTCCCGCAGCCTCCATCTCCCTCCCGGCTCCAGGATCCCCGCCCCGTGCCCGGCACCTGCGTCATCGGCCTGCAATGGGGGGATGAGGCCAAGGGCAAACTCGTCGACCTCCTCACCGGCGATCACGACATCGTCGTCCGCTACGCCGGCGGGGCCAACGCCGGTCACACGGTGGTCTCCGGCGGCCAGACCTGGAAGCTCTCGCTGATCCCCAGCGGCATCCTGCGCGACGGCGTGACCTGCGTGGTCACGGGCGGCGTGGTGCTCGATCCGGCGAGCGCCATCGCCGAGATCGAGGGACTCGAGGCCCGTGGGGTGCGCGTGGACGGCACGTTGCTCGTCAGCGATCGGGCCCACCTCGTCTTTCCGTGGCACATCGAGGAAGACCGCATCCTGAATGCCGCGCTCTCGGGAGGCGAGGCGATCGGCACCACCGGGCGAGGCATCGGCCCCTGCTATCGCGACAAGGTCGGCCGGTCGCTGGCGATCCGGCTCGGCGACCTCTACCGCGATTCGTTTCCCGCGAAACTCCGCGAGATCGTGGCGGCGAAGAACCGCGCGCTCGCCGCGTGGCGCGAGGGGCCACCGCTCGACGCGGCGGCCATCGCGGCCGACTACGCGCGGTTCGCCGCGCGGCTGAAACCGCTCGTGGCCGACACCACGGCCTTCCTGCTCGACGCGGTCGAGAGCGGCCGCCGACTGCTCTTCGAAGGCGCGCAGGGCGCGCTGCTCGACGTGGATCACGGCACCTATCCCTACGTGACGAGTTCGAATTCGTCGGGCGTCGGCGTGGCCGCCGGCGCGGGAGTGCCCGGCCGGTGGATCGATCGTGTGATCGGCGTCATCAAGGCCTACTCGACGCGGGTCGGCGGTGGGCCGTTGCCCACCGAGCAGGACAACGCCGTCGGCCAGTACCTCCGCGATCGCGGCAACGAATATGGCACCGTCACGCGCCGTCCCCGTCGGTGTGGCTGGTTCGACGCCGTCGCGGTTCGCTACACCGCCAGGCTCTCTGGCGTCGACGAACTGGCGGTGATGCTGCTCGACGTGCTGGGAGGCCTCGACGAGATCAGGGTCTGCACGGCCTACGAGATCGACGGTCGCCGCGTCACGCAGTTCCCGTCGCACGTGGACGACGTGCGAAAGGCCGTGCCGATCTACGAGACGTTGCCGGGCTGGAAGGGCGAGATCGGCGCCGTCCGCGACCACGCCGCGCTGCCCCGCGAGGCTCGCGACTATCTCGCCCGCCTCGCCGAACTGCTCGGTCGGCCCGTCACGATCGCGTCGGTCGGCCCGGATCGCGATCAGACGATGTTCATGCCCTCCGGCGGACCGCGCCCATGTCCACGAGCCCCATCCACGACTCCGGCGAGCACGTGACGGCGCCGACAGCCGGCGCGACCGTGGCCGGTGCGGGGGAAGCCGCACCGCGGCCCCGGCACGTGGCCATCATCATGGACGGCAATGGCCGCTGGGCCCGGGCCCGCGGCCTGCCGCGGATCGAGGGACACCGTCGCGGGGTGGCGAGCGTGCGGCGGATCACGGAGCATTGCGCCCGCCTGGGCATCGAGCAACTCACGCTCTACTGCCTGTCGAGCGAGAACTGGCGCCGGCCCTCCACCGAGATCTCGTTTTTGATGCAACTGCTGGAGCAGTACGTGATCGAGGAGCGGCAGCTCCTCATGAAGGAGCGGATCCGGCTCGCGATGATCGGCCGGCGCGACGGCCTGCCCGCGGGCACGCTCGCGGAAATCGACCGCACCGTGGAACTGTGTGCGGCGAACGACGGCATGCGGCTGTGCCTGGCGATCAACTACGGCTCGCGGGCGGAGATCGTCGAGGCCGCCCGGCGGGTGGCCCGTGAGGTGCTGGCCGGCACGCTCGATCCGGCGGCCATCGACGAGGATGCGTTCGCCGCCCGGCTCGACACCGCCGGCATGCCGGACCCCGATCTGCTCATCCGCACCGCGGGTGAGATGCGGATCAGCAACTTCCTGCTCTGGCAGATCAGCTACGCGGAGTTGTGGGTGACCGACGTTTGCTGGCCGGACTTCATCGAGGAGCACCTCGACGCGGCGCTCGCCGCGTTCGCGTCCCGCGACCGACGGTTCGGAGGACTGACGCCATCGTGAGCGAGCCCCCTGCGGTATCCGTCGCCAGAGCCTCGTTCGCGTCGCGGACGGCCGTCACCGCGACGCTGATCGGGGCATTCGGCGGGCTCGTCTGGGCCGACGCCTCGGGTCTCGGCGGGGCGGCTCCCGCGATGTGGCTGCTGCCGCTGGTCGTGGCCGTGGCCGCCCGAGGAGCCGCCGAGTTCGTCGGGCTCTCCCGGGCGGCGGGAATCCCGGTGCGGGGCCGGCTCGTGCAGGGCCTGGCGGTCGGGGTGGCGGTATCGGCGGCGCTGGGATCGCAGGCGGTGGTGGCGACCACTCCGGCGGCCCCGCGAGCCGCCCACCTCGGCTGGACGGCCGTCGCGATGATGGCCGCGGTCGTGGCACTCCTCGTCGCCGAGGTGCTCCGCTACGCCCGCGGGACCCGGGCGCTCGACGGCCTCGCCGGCGGCGTCTTGATCGTCTCGTGGCTCGGCCTGCCACTGGCGTTCATGGTGGCGCTGCGGTTGGTGTGCGTGGAGAACATCGGTCCGGAGCAGCGCGGTCCCGGACACCTCGGCATCCTGCCGCTCGTGAGCCTCGTGGCCGTCGTCAAGGCGGGCGACATCGCGGCCTACGTGGTCGGATCGCTCGTGGGCCGACACAAGATGGCCCCCACCTTGAGCCCGGGCAAGACGTGGGAGGGCGCCGCGGCATCGCTCGTTGCATCGACCGCCGTCGCCTGGCTCGTGATCGATCGGGTGGGGATCACGCTGCCTGTGCGGCCGTGGGGTGGGTGGCCGGTGTTCGGGCTCGCCGTCGGTGCAGCCGGCATGCTCGGCGACCTCGCCGAGTCGCTCGCGAAGCGGGAACTCAACGCCAAGGACTCCGGCCGGATGCTCGGCGGCCTGGGCGGCGTGCTCGATCTCGTCGACTCGCTGGTGATCGCCGCGCCGGTGGCCTGGCTTCTGTGGGTGATGGGCCGGTGACGGACCGGGAGGCCCTCGAGCAAACTCCCTCGAAAAAGGGGATGCGAAGCGGTCACGCTCCGCCCGGGCCGCCCGTGGCATGTGGCCCGGAATGGCCTGTTTGCCGCGGAAAAACCGGCTCCTTCGGGCGTGAGGTATAGTGTTGGGTGTTGGCCCCGTTCCTCCGAGACCGTCGGCAGCCTCCGCCGCCGCGGGTTTCGATGCCCCGCACGTCCATCGCGGTCGTCGACTCCAAGCGGCTGGTCGCCGTCTTCGGGCCCCGCGACCAGCATCTCCGCAGGATCCGCGAGGCCCTCGGCGTGGGCGTCTCGGCCCGAGATGATGCGATCCACATCGAGGGGGACGAGGAGGCCGTCCGCCGCGCGGCCGACGTGTTCGAGGAACTCGACCGTCTGGCCCACGACCGCGGAGCGGTCGGCGTGGACGACGTGTCTCGGCTCCTGGCGGCCGCGACCGGCGCGACACCCCCCGAGGCGCATGAGCCGATTCCCATGCGGGACGTGGGCCGACAGCTCGTGCCACGGTCGGCGGGGCAGGCCGCGTATGTGCAGGCGATCCGCGACCACGACGTGGTGCTGTGCACGGGCCCAGCCGGCTGCGGCAAGACGTTTCTCGCCGTGGCGATGGCCGTGTCGGCTTTACGCAGCGAGCAGGTGGGCAAGATCGTGCTCGTGAGGCCCGCCGTGGAGGCCGGGGAGAGCCTCGGGTATCTGCCCGGCGATCTCCAGGCCAAGATCAATCCCTACCTCCGGCCGCTCATGGACGCGCTGCGGGAGATGATGGACTACGACCTCCTCAAGCGGCTCACCGAGCAGGACGTCGTGGAGATGATCCCGCTGGCCTACATGCGGGGCCGCACGCTGAACAACGCCTTCATCATTCTCGATGAGGCCCAGAACACGACCGTGTCGCAGATGAAGATGTTTCTGACCCGGCTCGGACACGGCTCGAAGATGGTCATCTCCGGCGACACCACGCAGATCGACCTGCCGCCCGACCGCACGAGCGGCCTCGTCGATGCCATGCGGCGGCTCGAACGGGTGCCCGGCTGCGGCCGCGTGCAACTCGGCGGCGCCGACATCGTGCGTCACGCCTTGGTGCAGCGGATCGTCGCAGCCTACGAGTCATAGGAACCGATGCCCGGATCACAGCCATCGTCGTCGCGGCGCCGCGTCAGGCGGGCCGGATCCCTCGAGGCGCCGCTCGGCTTCTTCGGCGGGCTCGTGGAGCAGGTGAGTCGCGGCGACGTGCTGGCGCGACTCGCGGTGTGCGCCGCTGCGGCGGGCGTGCTGCTCGTGCTCCTGCAGGGCTGGGAGGAACCCTTCCCGTTCCGCGTCGGAACGGTTCCGCCCCGCGGCGTCGTGGCCCGCGTGCCGTTCGAGCGGCCCGATCCCGAGGCGACCCGCGAAGCCCAGCAGCGGGCGGCCGCGAAGGTGCGGGTGGTCTACGCCCAGGACAAGGCGCCGATCGTGCGCCTCCGCGACGGGCTCAAGAACCGGGTGGCCGAGGTGGCCGCTGCCGAGTCGTTGGCGAAGGTGTCGCGCGAGGCGTGGCTCGAGTTCGCTCCCGATGCGGCGGAGGTGTTCGCCGCGCTGCCCGAGGACGCGGGCAAGGCCGATCTCCCCGTCGCCCCCGATCCGCCCCCCGTGGCGGAGGCGTCGGCCTCAGCGGGTGAAGCCGCCGACGGGACTGCGGCCGCGGATCCGGCCGCGGCTGGCGAGTCGGCCTCGGAGGCGAGGCCCGAGGAGCCGACCGAAGCCGAGCGGAAGCTGGCCGACGCCGAACGCGAATTCCAGCGCTTTCGCGGCCGCATCGACTCGAAGGAGCGGCTCCTCGACTTCGAGAAGGCGATCGACGCAGCCTTCGCGGATCTCGAGAACCTCGGCGTGTTGGAAAAGATCCAGCACGGGATCGACGAAGGCAGCCAGACCGAGATCGACGTGCATCCGATGGGCAATCTCGGCGAACTGGCGCGGGCGCAGGTCGCCCAGGTGCTGCTCGGCGAGGCGAAGGCACGACTCGCCACGCGGCTCGAGGATGAGCTCGAGTCGGGGCCATTCGCCGCCCGCATCGTCGCCTGGGTCGAGCCACGGTTGGCGGGCACGCTGGAAATCGACCAGGAGGCCACGACCAGGGCCAAGAAGGAGGCGATGGCGAAGGCGCCGCAGCAGTTCGTGCGCTACGCTGCGGGCGACGTGCTGGCCGAGGCGGGTGAAGCGGTCGGCGACGAGGAGATCGCGCTCCTGAGGCGTGAGCACGACGCCTTCGTCCGCCAGGAGGACACCCGCCAGCGGCTGGCCCGCACGTTCGCCGTGCTCGGCATGCTGGCGGCGTTGTGTGCCCTCGCCGGCTTCCACCTCCACCTCCACAATCGCGAACTGCTGTCCGACATCGGACGCGTGGTGTCGCTGGTGGGCCTCGCGTTGGTGGCGATCGTGCTCTGCGTGCTCTCGGCGGCCGACGCCTGGCGGGCGGAAACGGTGCCGCTGCTGGTCTTCGCGATGACGGTCGCGCTCGCGTTCGGCCGGGATCTCGCCCTCTTGCTGGCGGCGGAAGTGGCGCTCGTGGTCGTGATGGGCCTGGGCCGCGGGCTGCCGGAGTTCGTCACGCTCGTGGCCGCGGCGACGGCGGTCGTGTTCTGGGCGGGCAGGATCCGCAGCCGCAGCAAGTTGATCTACGTGGGCCTGTGGGCGGGAGCCGTCGCGATGCTCACGCAACTCGGCGCCAGCCTCCTCGCCGAGCGCCCGCTGGATGCCGGACTCCTCGCCGAGGCCGGCCGCACCGGCCTGTGGACGCTCCTCGCCGGGTTTCTCATGACGGGCCTGCTCCCCTTCATCGAGCGGTCGTTCGGCGTGCTCACCGACCTGAGCCTCCTCGAGGTCGGAGACGCCGCGCATCCGCTGCTCCAGGAACTCGTGCGGCGTGCCCCGGGCACCTACAACCACTCGATCAACGTGGCGAGTCTCGCCGAGGCCGCCGCCGAGGCGATCGGCGCCCGGGGGTTGCTCGTCCGCGTGGGCGCCTATTTCCACGACGTGGGCAAGATGCTGAAGCCGGCCTACTTCGTGGAGAACCAGAACCGCGAAAACCGCCACGAGTCGCTCGTGCCCGCCATGAGCACGCTCATCATCGTGGCCCACGTCAAGGAGGGCGTGGAGCTGGCGCGGCAGTACGGTCTTCCCCAGCCGATCATCGACCTCATCGCCGAGCATCACGGCACGACCCTGGTCGAGTACTTCTACCGGCGGGCCACCGAGCTGTCGCAATCGGACCCCAACGGGAGCGAAGTCGACGAGCAGGCCTACCGCTACCCGGGGCCGAAGCCGGCCACCCGCGAGTCGGCGGTGCTCATGCTCGCCGACGCGGCGGAGAGCGCGAGCCGCTCACTCACGGAGCCCACGCCGGCGCGGATCGCGGGCCTCGTGCACGACCTGGCGATGAAGCGGCTGCTCGACGGCCAATTCGACGAATGCGGCCTGACGCTCGAGGAACTCGGGATCATCGAGGAGAGCCTCGTGAAGAGCCTCACGGCCGTCTATCACGGCCGCGTGAAGTATCCCGATCAGCGGACGGCCTGATGCGGGGCGCCGGCGACATCCAGATCGACGTCAGCGACCGGCAGCGGGCGGTGCGCATCGATGCGGCGTGGCTCGTCCGGGTCGCACGGCGGGCGCTCGCGAGGCAGGCGATCGACAGGGCCGAGATCTCGATCCTGCTCGTCGGTGACCGGCGGATGGCCGCGCTCCACGAGGAATGGCTCGGATTGGCGGGTCCGACCGACGTCATCACCTTCGACCTCGGCGGCCCCGACGCCTCCGCCGAAGGCAGACTGCAGGGCGACATCGTCGTCAGTGCGGAGACGGCTCGACGGGTGGCCCGGGAGCTTCGGTGGGCGCCTCGACACGAGGTCGCCTACTACGTCATCCATGGCCTGCTGCACTTGGCCGGTCATGACGACACCGACGCCGTGCGACGCCGCGCCATGCGGGCCCGGGAGCGGGTGCTGATGGCGGCCGCCGGGCTGCCGCGGCCGCCGCGGGGTCGTCCCGGGCGAGCTCCCGCATGAAGACCGCGACGCTCGGCTTCGAAACGGCCCTGGCCCTGCTCGCCGTCGCGAGCCTGGCGGCGGTGCAGGCCCGCGCCGTCCGCGGCGCCCAGCGGCAGGTGATCCAGGATCTCTGCCGGCGGCGGCGGCGGCCGGAGCGCTACGAGGAGATCGTCGCGGCCGCGGAGACGATCGCGTTCATCGCGGCGAGCGTGGTCGTCTGTGCCGCGGCGGTGGCCACGCTCCTGGCGTTCCAGGCGCTCGACGCCGTCGGAGACGGCTCCCGGGCCGTGGCCGCCACGGCGGTCGCGGGATGGATCGCCCTGGTGTGGGCGCTGCTGGTCGTGGTGCCGATGCTGCTGGTGAAGTTCGCCGGACCGTGGATCGTGGTCGCGACCTGGACGCTGTGGCGACCGGTGGTCCGGTTGATCGGTCCGACCGTCACGGGTCTCGGGCGGGCGGCGGGGGCGCTCGCCGGGATGTTCGGCAGGCGTGGGGGCGCCGCCGCCGACGAGCGGCCGGCCGCGGAGCTGCGGCTCGCCGTCGACGAGGCCCACCGTGAGGGCCTGCTCGAGGGCGAGGCCCGGGACATGATCAGGGGCGTGATGGCGCTCGAGGGCGTGCGCGTCGCCGAGGTGATGACGCCGCGGACCGCGATGACGGCCATCCCCGCGGCGACTCCTTGGAAGGAGGCGGTGCGGCTCGCGGCGGAGAGCGGCCACACACGGCTGCCGGTGTGGGATCGCAACCCCGACGACGTGATCGGGATCCTCCACACCCGCGACGTGCTCCGGGGTCTTGCCGCCGGCCTGGCGTCAGGGGCGGCGACACCGTCCGACCTGCGTCCCCTCCTGCGACCGCCGTGGTTCGTGCCCGAGGCGATGAGCGTGCAGACGCTGTTGCGCGAGTTCCGCCGGGGGAACACGCACATGGCGGTGGTGACCGACGAGTTCGGCGGCGTGTCTGGCATCGTGACCATCGAGGACGCCTTGGAGGAGATCGTCGGCGAGATCGCGGACGAGCACGACGAGGCCTTCGCAGACGGAATCCGCATGCTCGCGGCCGATGCCTGCGAGGCGCTCGCCCACGTGCGGATCGCGGCCATCAACGACCGGCTCGGCCTCGAATTGCCCGAGGAGGAGGACTTCGAGACGATCGGCGGCTTCGTGTTCCACCAGTGCGGACGCATCCCGCAGGTGGGCGAACGGGTCGAATCGCACGGAGCCCGGCTCGAAGTGCTGGCGGCGACGCGGCGGCGGATCGATCTGGTGCGGGTCGAGCGGCTGGAACCCTGAAACGGCCGGCTGCTCCCCGGGTCGGAAAGCGGCGTGGGGATCAGGCCGCCCGCTTCTGTACAACGGCGGCATGACTGCCGTCGCCGAGAAGTCACGGGCCATCGTCCTCCGCTCAGTCCCGTTCGGCGAGACGAGCGCCGTCGTCACGCTCCATTGCCGCGATCTCGGCAAGGTGCGGGCTCTGGCCAAGGGGGCCTGGCGGCCGAAGAGCAGCTTCGATGGCGGCCTTGACCTGCTTTCGACGAGTCAGGTACTCGTCCTCCGCAGAACCGCGGGCGGGCTCGACCTGCTCACGGAGGCCTGCCTGGAGAACCGGTTTCGCGTCGGTGCGAGTCTGCCGGCGCTGGTCGGCGGCATGCACGTCGCGGAATTGCTCGACGGCCTCACAGGCGAATCGGACCCCCAGCCGGAGCTCTTCGATGCGGCCCACGCGACGCTGCGGCAGCTCTCCGGTACCGACGCCTCGGATTCCCGCGTCGCGGCGATCGTGGTCGCGGCCGAGTTGGCCATCCTGCGGCTCACGGGCCACGCCCCGGCCCTGGCACGCTGCGCGGCCTGCAGCGCGGCCGTGCCTGAGACAGGCAGGGTTGCATTCGGCATGCTCGACGGCGGCGTGCTCTGCGGCCGCTGCCGCGCCGGCCGCCGCGCGGTCATCGCCGTGTCGCAGGCCCTCCTCCACGCCCTGCGTCGACTCTCGGCCACGAGCCCGCCGTTCGCCGCGGAGAGTCTCGACCCGCCGGTGGGTGGGGAGGCCCGCGCCGTGATGAACGCCTACCTCGCCCACCTGCTCGAACGCCCCCTCGTCACGTCGCCCTGGCTGCCCCACCAGGCGGTGCGGCGGCGCCGGGCGGGCCCGTGATCGTCATCGGCATCGCTCGAATCCGGAGTCAGCCTACACGCATGGATGCGCCCGCCCGACGTCGCGCCCTCCTTCTGGCCGTCACGCTCGCCGGCGCGACGGCCGGGGGCTGCGCGACCCTCAAGACCCCCACCTGGCCGTGGCAGAAGTCCGCGCAGGCGGAGGCCGACGAGTCGACCGTGATCTCTTCCGATGGCCGCGAGCGGGAATTCGGCTGGGACTCGTTTCGCTCGGAGAACATTCGGCGGAACTGGAAGAAGATGACCGGCCGGGGGCCGGACGAGGAGATCGGCCGGCAGGCACTCGCCGACGGCGACGGCTTCTTCCGCCAGGGCCGGTATCGCGACGCGATTCCGAAATACAAGGCCGCGATCGACCGCTGGCCCGACTCCGACATCGAAGAGGATGCCATGTGGCAACTCGCGGAGTGCCTGTTCTTCACCGATCAGTACCCCAAGGCCGAGGATGCCTACGACGAACTCGTGAAGAAATATGCCAACACGCGGCACCTCGACCGCGTGGCCAGGCGGCAGTTCGTGATCGGGCAGTATTGGCTGGCCCTCGATCAAAAACACCATCTCCCCACGATCGTGCCCAACGTGGTCGATCGCAGCCGGCCGCTGTTCGATACCCGTGGTCGGGCCATCAAGGCCTTCGACCACGTCCGGATCAACGACCCTCGCGGGCCGCTGGCCGACGACAGCCTCATGGCGCAGGCCAACGCCCACTTCGTCGACAAGCAGTGGTTGGACGCCGACTACTTCTACGGGCTGGTCCGCTCCGAGTATCCTGACAGCGATTTTCTGCTCGATGCCCACGTGCTGGGACTGCAGGCCAAGCTCCGGGCCTACGAGGGCTCGGCCTACGAAGGGAGCGTGCTCGACGAGGCCGAGGTGCTCGCCGAGCAGGTGCTGGTGCAGTTTCCCGACCGGCTCTCACGTGAGGAGGAGACGCGGGTGGAGCGCACCCGGGCCGAGATCGCCGCCCAGCAGGCCAAGCGGCTCTGGGATCGGGCGGAGTTCTACGCGAAGGGCAAGCACTACACGTCGGCGCGGATGTACTACGCGATGATCGCCAAGGACTATCCGGCGACGCAACTCGCCGAGCAGTCGCGGGCCCGGTTCGACCAGATCCGCGACCTGGCCGACGCGTCCGACGACCCGTTTCCCGCCCTGTCGCGGATCCTCAACCCCGACAGGCTCAAGGAGGCGGAGCTCGACGCGATCGCGGAGGCCGAGACGGCGATCGCCCGCGAGGACACCTCAGGCGCGGCGCGGCCGCTCTACTGACGGAAAGCCTGCGATGGCCCTGCGCCCCAGTCGCATCGTGGCGGTGCTGGCCATGCTCGTGGCCGCGGCTGGGGGCTGCGCGACCTACCGTTTCGGAAACGCCTCGCTCTACGCCCCGAACGTCCGCACGGTGTACGTGCCCATGTTCCAGAGCGACAGCTTCCGGACCACGCCGGGCGTCGACATCGGAGAGCGGCTCACCGAGGCGGTCTGCAAGGAGATCGAGAAGCGGACACCCTTCAAGGTCGTCGGCAACGAGGCGGCGGCCGACAGTGTGCTCACCGGCCGGATCGTGGCCGATACGAAGCGCATGGTGGTCGAGAGCCCGACCGACCAGTCGCGCATGGTGGAGATGAACTACCAGGCCCTCGTCACGTGGGCCGACCGCGGCGGCTCGGTGATCGCCTCGGGGGACGTCCCGCTGCCGGCGGCGACGGTGGACGTGGGCCAGGCCGCGATGCTCGTCCCCGAATTCGGCCGCTCGGTCGCTGGCACGCAGCAGGAGGCGATCGTGAAGATGGCCCAGCAGATCGTCGGCTTGATGGAAGAGCCATGGTAGCGGCCGGTGCGCGGGCCGCTCGCCGGGATCGGTGCGGAGCGTGGCGGAGGTTTCGCGCGAGGCCCGCTCGGCGTAGGGCCGCTCGGCCGAGGGCCGGAACGAGTTCGCTCGCTGAGCGGCGAAGCGCCGCAAGGCTCGCGATCCTCGCACCGAGCCCTCGCCATCGCTCCCGAACGAGGATGTCGGAATCCCCCGTGTGGCAACCGCGCACCGATCCCGGCATCAGCCCATCAGGCTGCTACATTCGCGTGCATGACGTGTGAACTTCCCACGACGTGGCGGTTGCGGACGCGGTCGCTCGATCTGCCGCGGCCCGGTGGGCCGCTCCGGCGGCCGCTCGTGATGGGGATCGTGAACGTCACTCCCGACAGTTTTTCCGACGGTGGTCGGCACGGCGACTCGGACGCGGCGGTGGCGCACGGCCTCGCGCTCGTGGCCCAGGGCGCCGACATCCTCGACATCGGCGGTGAGAGCACGCGGCCGTTCTCGGAGCCCGTGGAAGCCGCCGAGGAATGGCGACGGGTGGGCGCCGTGGTCGGCCGCCTGGCCCGTGAGGCCGGAGTGCCGATCTCGATCGACACGTCGAAGGCGGCCGTCGCCGCGCGGGCGCTCGACGCCGGCGTCGAGATCGTCAACGACGTCACCGGTCTCGAAGGCGATCCCGACATGCTCCGAGTCGTCTCCGATGCCGGCGCCGGCGTGTGCGCGATGCACATGCAGGGCACGCCGCAGACGATGCAGATCGATCCTCACTACGGCGACGTGGTCGGTGAGATTCGCGACTATCTCGGGCGGCGACGGGATGCCCTGCTCGCGGCCGGCATCCCGCTCGACCGCATCTGCCTCGACCCGGGCATCGGCTTCGGCAAGACCCACGAGCACAACCTCGAACTCATGCGGCATGCCCGCCGCCTCCTCGACCTCGGCGTGCCGATTCTCGTCGGGCACTCTCGCAAGGGCTTCCTCACGAAAGTGTTGAGATCGACCACGGCTCGGGAGCCGACCGAGGCCGAACGCGATGCCGCCACCGCGGGCGCCGCCTGTGGGCTTGCTGCCGCCGGCATCCAGATCGTCCGTGTGCACGCCGTGGCGACCGTGCGCGCAACGCTCGACGTGTTCGCGGCCTGCGCGGGCTAGCAGACCCTGGATCGTGTCACCCGAGCCGGATGCGATGGCCTGCGACCCAGGAAACCCTCGCCGGTGCCTGCGGTCGACCACGTGGAACGAGGCCGCGGATGGCTGTTTCCGCGGCCGGTTAGCCCGGCGTCCAGATGACTTTCTTTTCGCCGCCGGCAGCCGGAGGTTCGCCACCACCGGGCGTCCAGAGTTTTCCGGCTTCGGGCGCCGTCGCGGCCCCGGGCATGGCGGCCGTCGCCCCACCGGCCCCCGCGCCGGGCCGGCCGGCGAGGGCGTTGACATCGATGCCGGCTTCCATGAGCACTTCGGCGAGGGCCTGAAGCACCCGTGGATCGCGGCCGTGCTCCCGCTGGATGCGTTCGAGGAGCCGGGCGATCTCGACCTGATCGCCGCGCTGCAGGCGGATCCGCAACTCGGCCACGTCGAGCGTGCCCGTGCCGGCCTTCAAGTCCTTGGCGATGCCCCGTAACTGGCCGAGGATCTCCAGTTTTCGCACGGTCGTCTCGGCGCGATCCTCGAGGACGCCGAGCGCCTCCCAGCGGTCGGCGGGCGTCGCGTCGGGGCGGGCCGCGATGGCCTCAGCGGCCCGCTCCGCAGCCCGCTCGAAGCCGGCGTCGATCGCCGTGACGAGCACGCCCCGCAGTTGATCGAGATCGAGCCGGACCACGTCGAGTCTGTGCCAGCGGAGCGGTGGCACCTCGTCGAGTGGCCGTGGCGACGCGACCGGCCCCGGCGCCGGCAGCCCGAGCCTTGCGCGAACCGCCGCCCAGGCGTCGGCTGCGTCGCGGCGTCGGCTCGTGGCCTCACCCTCCGTCAGCAGCGCCTCGACCCGGCGGGCACCGTCGGCATCCGCGAGCGCCTGCCGTGGCGTCTTGCCGAGCAACTCCGGCAACTCCGCGTCGGGCCAGGCCGCGATGAACCGGCTCGACAACGCCTTCCGCTGCTCGTCCATGACGGTGTCGACGAGCGCCGGCTGGCCGGCCACCGCCGGCGTCGGCGTCGCGGGCAGCGACGTGCGGAACTGGGCGTTCAGGAGCCAGGACGTCGGCGTCGTGGCCGGCATCCCGGCGAGCGCGGCCGGCGCGGCGAACGCGCATCCCGCGAGAGACTCGATCGTCGGACGCGCGGCGGCGACGTCGGGCTCGAAGCCCTGGAGCACGAGTTCCGGCTCACGGTCGGTCTGCCGCCCAAACACGAGGAGCGTGGCGAGCAGTCGGGGTGGAGTGGCGCCACCCTCTGCCTCGTAGACCCGCCAGGCGCTTCGCGGCGGGGCCGCGCCCCGCGCGACCCAGGCCGAGCGATCGAACGCCGCCGGCTCGTGCCGCGGGTCGTGACGGATCTTGTCTTCGAGGAGTTCGATCGCCGTCGCGCCCTCCTCGCCTGCGGGCAACGTCAGCGGCGCGGCCATGCTCGTGAAGCGAACCTGCGGGGAGCGGTCGGGGTCGGCTTCCGTCTCCAACGCGATCGCCCGCCCCGTGGCCTCGATCGCCTCGTCGCGGTCGAGGCCACGCATCCTGGAGACCGCGAGCCAGGCCTCAGATGCCTCGACGGGCCGCGCCAGCATCTCGCAGAGCACGCCAATGTTCGTGAACACCTCGCGGCTTTCTCCGGCGACGCCCTTCAGGCCGCGAAACGCGGTGAGCGCTCTGGCGAGCCGCCACGCCCGCGCGTGGCCGAGGGCGACGTCGAAATCGGGCCGCCACGGGTGGTCTCCCGCCACCTCCTCCAGCGGCACCCGGGTGCGGAGCGCGGGTGGCACACCCGACGAGCCGACGATCGCGGCGAGCAGCCGCACATCCTCGGGCGTGCCGAGCGACGAATCGACAAGCCAGTCGACGAGGCCCTGGGCGAAGCCGGTCTGGCCCGTCTGGGCCGCCGCCTGGACGAGCGTGGCCGCGATGCGGACGAGATGCTGGAGCGCGTCGCGGGCCGAGGCCTCGGCGCCACCGACCGCAGCCGCCGCCTCACGGGCCTTGTCGAACAGGGCCGCCGCTTCCTGCATCCGCCCGGCCACGGCCTCGGTCACGGCTGCCTGGCCGAGGGCCACGGCGTTGTCGGGGAACGCCTCGAGAAACCGCCGGCCGGTGGCCGTCGCCTCGCCGAACTGCTTCGCGGCGAGTTCGAGTTTCACGCGGGTCGCCAGCAGGCAGGGCCTGCCCGGGTGTCGTTCGTCGAGCCGCTTCACCTGATCGAGCGCCGCGGAGAGTTGATCGCCCTCGACGAGCGTGTCGAGTTGCTCGAGGTCGCCGACGAGGTCGGCGCAACAAAATTTGATTTTCTTGCCGGTGCCGCCCGGGCACGGCGCGTAGGTGTCGATGGTCATCCCGGAAATCTACCAGAGCCGATCGCCCGAGAAAGCCGCCCAGGCCGGTTGCCCTGCGCCGGTCGCGACCCCATACTTCCGACCGTGCCGGCGAGGCGGCCGCGGCACCGAGGCGTCAGGCGACACGTGCAGCAGCCGCGCATTCTCATCGTCGATCCCGCGGGCCCGGCCGGCCTGCCTTACGACCGCCTCACGGCGCGGCTGCAGCCTCTCGAGGTGCGGGTGGAGCCAACGCTCGATACCGCGCTCGAGACACTCGCCCGTGACGCCTGGGATGCCGCCGTGATCGCCGCGCGGTCGGGGCCGGGCGCCGAGGCCGTGCTCGCGGCGCTGCGGCAGGCCGACCCGCAACTACCGCTGGTGGTCATCGACCCCAGGCCCACCGTCGCGGCCGCGCGGGCCTGCATGCGCGGCGGGGCGGGCGACTACGTGGGCCTGGCCGATGCGGAGACCGACCTGGAAGACGCCCTGGTGCGGCTGCTGGCCGGTGCCCGCCGCAGGGCCGGTGAAGAAGTGCTGCGCCGCGCCGTCGAGCGGCCCTACGGCTACGAGGGCTTCCTGGGGGAGAGCCCGGCGATGCGCGAGGTCTATTCCGTCATCGATCGCGTCGCGGCGAGTTCTGTCGACGTGCTCGTCACCGGCGAGACCGGGACCGGCAAGGAACTCGTGGCCCGCGCGCTCCACGCCCGCAGCCGACGCGCGGGGGGGCCTTTCGTGCCCGTGGATTGCGGCGCGATCCCCGAGTCCCTGATGGAGAGCGAACTCTTCGGGCACGAGCGGGGCGCCTTCACCGGGGCCGACGCCCGCCGCATGGGGCTCGTGGAGTTCGCCGATGGCGGCACGCTGTTTCTCGACGAGGTGGGCGAGTTGCCGCTGCCGCTCCAGGCCAAGCTCCTGCGGGTGTTGCAGGAGCGGCGGGTGCGGCGGGTCGGCGCCCGCCAGGAAAACGCGGTCGATGTCCGCGTCGTCGCGGCCACGTCGAGGAACGTCGACGAGATGCTGGCCGCGGGAGGGTTCCGCCGCGACCTGTTTTATCGGATCAACGTGGTGCGGATCGACCTGCCGCCGCTCCGCGACCGGGGCGACGACGTCTGCCTCCTCGCCGAGCATTTCGCCAACAAGGCTGCGCGCGACATGGGGCGGCCCGCGGGCGGACTCTCGCCCGACGTCTACCAGGTGCTCAAGGCCTACGGCTGGCCGGGCAACGTGCGGGAACTCCAGAACGTGGTGCGCCGGGCGTTGGCGATGACCCGCACGCCGATGGCCGGCATCGACGACCTGCCGGACGAACTGGTGGTGGCCGCGGGGCGGGCGGCGCCTCCTGCCGTCGGGGACGGTGGCTTCTTCGCCCGCCGGGCGGATCACATGGCGAGGTTCGAGCGGCAGTACCTCGCCGACCTGCTCACCCGGCACCGGGGCGACGTGACGGCGGCGGCGCGGGAAGCCGCCCTGCCACGGGGCACGCTCTATCGCCTCATGAAGGGCCATGCCCTCGATGCGGGCACGTTCCGCGGGAAGCCGACCGAGGAACACGTCTGATACGGATTCCACTTGATCCTCGCGCGGAGGGAGGCATCTCGTTGGCAGCCGAACCTGTGAGCCCAACCGGCTCGGGTCTGCCCACACCCTCTCGCGGGGCTGGGCAGACCCGATCCTTTCTCGCTTCCGTGGGGCGAGGCGGCGGGGATGTTCGTGCCGTCGAGCCGGCGTTGCTGGCCGAGCGCAGCGAAGGATTGCGAAGCGAGGGCAGCATCGAGTGAGCGACGGGCACGACGCCCGTCGCGAACGTCCGAGCGAGACGGCACGGGCATCCCCGACGCCGGGACAGGCGCGGTGACGCGCGAGGATCA
>CAIXGY010000262.1 GCA_903919035.1 uncultured Planctomycetaceae bacterium
ATGCGGTTCCCGAACCCTCCACGTATGCCATGGCCCTCGCAGGCCTGGCCTGCGGCGGGTTCTCGACGTGGCGGCGGCGGAAGAGAGCCTGACGCCGCGCAGGACCGCGTCTTTGACGCTGCTGGCCACAGCCCTTCTCCTGATACGGATTCCACGTGATCCTCGCGCGGAGGGAGGCATCTCGTTGGCAGCCGACCTGTGAGCCCAACCGGCTCGGGGCTGGGCAGACCCGATCCTTCCTTGCTGCGTCGCGGCAACGGGCTTTCGTAGGCGGTCGCTTCCTGTCGCTCGCGGCAGGCCTGTAATCTCCCCGCCATGGACGCTGCCGTTTGGTCGCACGTGTATGACCCCTGCGGGTCGCAGCCGCTCTCCACGCTCGTGGCGTTGCTGCCGCTGGCCGTATTGCTCGGCCTGCTCGCCTTCGCCGGCTGGTCGGCGACGCGGGCCGCCGCAGCCGGCCTCGCCGCGGCGCTGACGATCGCCGTCGGCGTGGTCGGCATGCCGACCGATGCGGCCGCGGCGGCGGCACTGCATGGCGCCGCCTTCGGCGTCTTCCCGATCGGCTGGATCATCGTCACGGCGATGTTTCTCCATGCCATCTCCGTCGAGGCCGGCGCGCTCGATGTGATGAAGCGGTCGGTCGCGCGGCTCTCCGCCGATCACCGCGTGCAGGCCCTGCTCATCGCCTTCTCGTTCGGCGCCTTCCTGGAAGGCGCGGCCGGGTTTGGCGCGCCGGTGGCCATCTCAGCCGCGCTCCTCGCCGGCGCCGGCTTTCCGGCCCTCGAAGCGGCCTGCATCGCCCTCATCGC
The DNA here is from genome assembly GCA_903919035.1 of uncultured Planctomycetaceae bacterium. GTDB lineage: Bacteria > Planctomycetota > Planctomycetia > Pirellulales > UBA1268 > QWPN01. Next base: position 810 of record CAIXGY010000262.1, read on the forward strand.
CAACACGGCCCCGGTCGCCTTCGGGGCGCTGGGCACACCGATCCTCACGCTCGCCAAGGTGACGGGGCTCGACGAGCAGGCAATCTCGTCCCTTGCCGGACGGCAACTCCCCTTCTTCTCGCTCGTCATTCCGGCCTGGATGGTCGTGACGATGGCGGGCTGGCGCGGGCTCGTGGGCGTGTGGCCGGCGGTGCTCGTGTGCGGCACGTCGTTCGCATCGGTGCAGTTCGTGCTGGCTAACTTCGTGGGGCCGGCGCTGGTAGACGTGGTCGGTGGCATCGCCAGCCTCGTGGCGATGGCGATCTTCCTGCGGTGGTGGCAGCCACGCGAGACGTGGCGACACGGCGCCGCCGGGAGCGAGCCGGCCGACGAGCCGCAGGACTCGCCCCGCCGCATCGCCTGGGCCTGGATGCCGTGGGCGTTCCTGTCGATCGCCGTGTTTCTGTGGGGGCTGCCGCCCGTGAAGGCCGGTCTCGATGCGCTCGCTCCTCCCCTCGAGGTGCGTGTGCCACGGCTCGACGGCCGTGTCGCCAAGGTGCCCCCGGCCACCCTCGAACCGCAGGAGGTGGAGCGGGCCGTGTATCGATTCAACTGGCTGTCGGCGGCCGGCACCGGCATCCTCGCCGCAGCGGTCGTGTCGGTGCCGTGGCTCGGCATCTCCGCGCGGCGGGCCTGGCAGATCTGGCTGGCCACGCTGCGGCGGCTCGGACCATCGCTGGCCACGATCGCGCTCATGCTCGCGCTCGCCTTCGTCACCCGCTATTCGGGAACCGACGTCACGCTCGGTCTCGCCCTCACGCAGACCGGATCGGCCTACGCCTTCTTCGCGCCGCTCCTGGGCTGGCTCGGCGTCGCCCTCACCGGCAGCGACACCTCGAGCAACGCGATGTTCGGCAGCCTGCAACGGGTGACGGCGGAGCAACTCGGCCTCGATCCGCTCCTCACCTGCACGGCCAACAGCACCGGGGGCGTGATGGGGAAGATGATCGACGCCCAGAGCATCGTCGTGTCGGCCACGGCCACGGGCGTGCACCGCCAGGAAGGGGCGATCCTGCGGCGGGTGTTCCTCCACTCGCTGGCGCTCGCCGTTCTCATGGGCGTGCTCGTCTGGCTCCAGGCCGGCCCGCTCGCGTGGATGGTGCCGGAGAGGGGTCAGCCCGCGTCCTCGACCACTTCGTGACCGGTCGCCGAGCGGCGGCTGAAGAGGATGCTCAAGGTCCGCAGGTAGGTATGGAGCCCCGCGTCCTGGATCGGCAGGATGTGGGCCGGCTGGCCCGACTCGTTGTGGTGCGAGTGCCACAGGCCCGGCGGCGTGATGAACGCCGAATGCGGCTGCCAGTCGAACCGCTCGCCATCGGCGATCGAGCCGTCGGCGGCCAGTTTTCGGCCCACCATCGTGTAGCAGCCGGGCTTGGCGTCGACGACAAGATCGACCGCCACCGACTGGTGCCGGTGCGGCGGCTGCACGACGCCCACCGGCAGGATGCCGAACATCGCCCACAGCACGTGCGTGACCGTCATCGACTGTGGGAAGAGGTGGTTGCCGAGGAGCACGCTCAACCGATTCGCCCGCTTGCTCTCCGGATCGCGGATCACGGCATCGAGCGCCGCGCGGATCGCCTCGTGGCGGTAGAGCGTGGGACCAAACCGCCGCGTCGTCGCCACGGCGCCCAGGTGCCGCAGAAGCGGTTCGTCGTGCACCCAGTAGAGGGCCGCGTCTTCGCCGCCGGCGTGCGTGGCCGCGCTGCGGGCCGGCAGCGTGAACAGGTCGCCGGCCTGCCAGGGAATTTCGGTGCCCGGGGGCATGTCGATGGCCCCGTCGACGGCCAGCCGCGAGGTGCCCGACCCCCGCATGACGAAAAACAACTGGCTCGTGGCGTTGGCGTCGGTGACGACGGCGTCGCCCGAATGGATCCGGAGAAAATGGGCACACAGGCCGGGCGACGTGGCCGGTCCGGGGCAGCCTAGGATCGCGCTCGTGTCGAGGGGCACGATTCGCGTCGGGCCCTGCTCGTGGAGCTCGGCGCCGAACCGGACGCCGGGGATCGACGGCATGCCGCCATCGGCAAGCGGGTTGGACGCACGGCGGTAGTCGTGAAACCGCGCGGCCTCGGTGAGCCTCTCCACGGGGTCGGAATGGGATCGCATGGGCGGAAGAATAGGACGATCAACGGCACTTTCGCAAGTGATTCGATGGTGAAGGGTGACCGTCGACCGGGCGTTGGTCCTCCGCTGACCCGGCGGATGCGTCATACGGATCCCACATGATCCTCGCGCGTTACCACGCCGGTTGCGAATCTGCGGCGGTGCATCTGCGGGGCCGCCCAAAGCGGTATGATCGTCGGCGGCCGGAGCAGACCGCAGCCCGAGGGAGAAGCCGATGATGGACGTCCTCGGAGGCTTGGTGATGGCGATCGAGGGCGGCACGGTGGAGGTGGTCGACCTCACGATTCCGCTGGGGCCCGATACCCAGGTGATCGGCCTGCCGCCGACGTTCGCGGCATCGCCCGGCGTGACGATCGATGAGATCTCCCGCTACGACGGCCGCGGGCCGGCGTGGTACTGGAACACGATCCGGATGGGTGAGCACACGGGCACGCACTTCGATGCGCCTATCCACTGGGTGACCGGGAAGGATCTGCCCGAGAACGCGACCGACACCATCCCCCCGCGGTCGTTCCTGGGCCCGGCCTGCGTGTTCGACGCGACCCGGGAGGCGGCCGCCGATGCCGACTTCCTCGTCACGCCCGAATGGATCGGGGCGTGGGAGTCGCGGCATGGTCGCGTCCCCCGGGGCGCCTGGGTGCTCCTGCGAACCGACTGGAGCAGACGAAGCGGCGCGGCATTCCTCAACGCCGACGCCGCCGGTCCACATACGCCCGGCTTCCACGCTGCAGCGTCGGCCCTGCTCGCCCACGATCGCGACGTGCTCGGCGTGGGCGTGGAGACGATCGGCACCGACGCCGGGCAGGCCGGCCGGTTCAATCCCCTGGTTCCCAACCACGGGATCATGCACGGTGCCGGGAAGTTCGGCCTGGCGAGCCTGTGCAATCTCGATCGGCTACCGCCAACGGGGAGCGTGGTGATCGCGGCCCCGCTCAAGATCGTCGACGGAAGCGGGAGTCCGCTGCGTGTGCTGGCGCTGGTGCCGGTGCGCGACGCCGTCGATCGCTGATCGGTCGTGACCTGCCACCCTGAAACGTCGCCACGTCTAGAGAGAATCTCTGGGTGGTGCAAACCAAGGGAGGGCGATAGATGCCACGAGGGACGAATCCGCCGCGGGCTGGGACGAATCGGCGCCGGAAGCCCGAAGCATCGGACGGTCAACGGCACTTCCGCAGCCGATGGCAGGGCGACGGTTGGCTCTTGGCCGGACCTTGGGCCTCCGCTGACCGGGCGGATGTATCAGAGGCTGCCGATGTCGATCCACGACCCGCACCACGCGGCTCTTCTTGGCCGCCGCCCGAACCGGTCGGTGAGTTCCGTAGCCAGGTCGTCCACCTGGCTCGGCGCCGTCGCCCGCGACAGCCGGCGGTAGACGTCGATCTTGGCGCGGAAGTCGGGAATGTAGTCGCGGGGCAGCCAGGCCTCGCCGGGGAGATCCACGTTCACCGGCGGCGGCTCCGCCGGTGGCATCTGCTTCATGCCACGGACCGCCTGCTCGAGGAGCCGGCAGTAGAGTTCGTAGCCCACCGTGGCGATGTGGCCGCTCTGCTGCGTGCCGAGGAGGTTGCCCGCGCCGCGGATCTCGAGGTCGCGCATGGCGAGCGAGAAGCCGGCCCCCATGCTCGAAAACTCCTGGATCGCCCGCAGCCGCTTGGCCGCGGTCTGCGTGAGGCGGGCCGTTTCATCCACGAGCAGATAGCACCAGGCCCGGTGGTGTGACCGGCCCACGCGGCCGCGAAGCTGGTGGAGGTCGGCGAGGCCGTAGTCGTCGGCCTCGTCGATGAAGATCGTGTTGGCCCGCGGGATGTCGAGGCCGCTCTCGATGATCGTGGTCGCGAGCAGGATGTCGGTCGTGCCGCGGACGAAGCCGAGCATCACTTCTTCGAGTTCCGTCTCGCCGAGCCGCCCGTGGGCGATCCCGATCGTGGCCTCGGGCACGATTCCCTGCAGCCGCTGGGCGACCTTGTGGATGTCGTGGATCCGGTTGTGGACGAAGAACACCTGCCCGTCGCGGGCCAGTTCCCGCTCGATCGCGTTGCGGACGAGCTGCTCGTCCCAGCGGGTCACCTTCGTCTCCACGGCGATCCGGTTGGCCGGCGGCGTGGTGAGGTTCGAGATGTCGCGGATGCCGAGCATCGACATGTGGAGCGTGCGCGGGATCGGCGTGGCCGTCATCGTGAGCACGTCCACGCTCGACCGCAGGGCCTTGAGCCGCTCCTTGACGTCCACGCCGAACCGCTGCTCCTCGTCGACGATCACGAGGCCGAGGTTCGCGAAGTGGATGTCGCTGCCGGCGAGACGGTGGGTGCCGACGACGACGTCCACGGCCTTGCGGGCCAGGCCCTCGAGCGTGTCCCGTTCCTCGGCCGCGCCGGTCATCCGCGACAGGGCCCGGATCGTGAATGGAAACTCCGCGAACCGCGCGGCGAAGGTCCGGCGGTGCTGCTCGCAGAGCACGGTCGTGGGCACGAGCACCGCCACCTGCGCCCCCGCCTCGACCGCCTTGAAGGCGGCCCGCATCGCCAGTTCCGTCTTGCCGAAGCCCACGTCGCCGCACAAGAGCCGATCCATCGGCCGCGGCTTCTCCATGTCGGCCCGGATCGCCTCCATCGCCGTCAGCTGGTCGGGCGTCTCGTCGAACGGAAACGATTCCTCGAACTGACGCTGCCAGGGCGTGTCGGCCGGAAACGCGACCCCGGGTCGGCTCTCCCGCGTGGCCTGGAGGCGGATCATGTCGGCGGCCATGTCGGCCACCGCCTTCTGCACCGCGAGTTTCTGTTTCTCCCACTGCGCGCCGCCGACCTTCGCGAGCTTGGGGGCGAGCTTCGTGCCGCCGACGTATTTCTGGACCAGTTCGATGCACGAGGCGGGCACGTAGATCCGCGTGCCCTCCGCGAACTCGACGTCGAGAAACTCCTCGGTGCGGCCGTGCCGCTCGAGCAGCTTCAGGCCCTTGTAGCGGCCGATGCCGTGGGCCACGTGGACGACGTAGTCGCCCTCGTGGAGGTCGAGAAAGGTGTCGATGGCGCGGGACAGCCGCTGCTTCGTGGCCCGCGGCGCCGCCTCCGTGCGGTTGAAGAGTTCGGCGCTGCTCACGAGCACGAGCTTCTCGGGCACGAGCCGGAAGCCGGCCGACAGCCGGCCGCGGGCGAAGTGCAGCCGCTTCGTGCGGGCCGGTGCCGACGCGGCGAGCAGTTCGCG
>CAIXGY010000263.1 GCA_903919035.1 uncultured Planctomycetaceae bacterium
CGCCGGACGCTCGCTGCGCTCATCCTGAGCTTCGCTTGCTCGGAGACGGCTGCGCTCCGGCATCCATGCCTGCGCCGACCAATCCGCCTGCGGCGGATCGGTGCCCGGTCTACGCCGTCTCGAGGGGATGGGCAGACCCGATCCTTCCTCGCTTTCGTGGGGCGAGGCGCGGGGGATGCCCGTGCCGGGACAGATGCGGTGACGCGCGTGGATCAAGTGGGGGCCGTATCACAGGGCCTTCGACGCCGTGCAGCGACCGAAGCCACATCCCCTCCTCCGCTCATCACACGTCACACGCGTGCGGACGTGCCTTTGACCGTCCTGTCCTTCAGGGACGAATCGATACGCCGAGAGCCTCGCCCAACCGCATCCAGTCGCGGTGGCCGGAATCGACGATCCAACGGAGCACCCCCATGTCGATGTCCTCATACTGGTGAACGGCCACGTTTCGAAAACCGACCATGCCACACAGAGCGGCAGCCAAGGGGCCGTCGATCAGCCGCGCCCGTTCGAGCAGGACGAATGCATCGGCGGTGCTCTGCGGAACGCCGAGGCGTTGATCTGCGATGACGTGCATCGCCATGTCGATCGCGGCCTGGCATGCACGCTCGATGTTGAGCGTCAAGGCATCGACGTGGGTGAAATCGTCGAGCCGAGGACACGAACGTGCCTCCTCCAGCATCCGACGTACGCAGCGCTCGATGATCGCCGCCTTGTTGAGCAGGATGTCGTCAGGCGGCATAGGCACGGAGAACCTCACGTCGCGCCTCTTGCAGCGACGCATACATGGAAAGCGTGAGCATCGCGAACTGGGCGGTCATTCGCGGACACCTGTCGAAGATGATTTTTCCCGTCGTGACCGTTTCCTTGGCATAGACGACATTTGCCGTGGAAAGCACCCCGAGATCGACGGAGCGGCGGAAGATCCTCGTAAGCTCCGCCGTGAGCGCAATCCGCTCCTCGATCGAAAGCCCAGCCCGGCTACCCGGCAGGATAGCGAGGTCGATGTCGCTGTCTGGACGCAGGCGGTTCGTGGCCGCCGACCCGAGCAGATAGGCGGCCTGCACGGCAGCGTGTCGCCGGAGAAGTTCGACCGCGGCAGCCGCGGACTGTTCGTCGATCAATGCGTTGTTCACCCTATCACCGCCAGAGCGATTCCAACAACTCAGCCCCACGGAAAGTGTATCACCCGGCGGTTGTCGGGGTCGCAGGCTTGAGCCTACGCCCCTTCTGTCGGCGCGCGATGTCACCGAGATCGCAAGGCCAGCGGGCCGACGCCGCAGCGTCTCTCCCGCGGGGAGAGTGCCAGGGTGAGGGAGCACAGAACCACGAACAGCCCCGTTGCCACGACACCTCGAACGAGCTCGTGCAACTCCATGACGACCGCGAGGCCATCCAAGCGTCGCCTGACGACCTACCGGCGATCGACATCAACTCGCCATGCCGGCCACCGCGAACAGCCATTCGATGGCCCGACTCGCAGAGGGTCTGCGCCGACGACGACAAAGGCTCGTGTCGGGACCGATTCGACGGTACTCGTGCGACGGCTCATACGGACCCCACTTGATCCTCGCGCGGAGGCAGGCATCTCGTCGGCAGCCGGCCTTTGGAGCCCAACCGGTGCGGGTCTGCCCACACCCTCCCGCCGGACGCTCGCTGCGCTCATCCTGAGCTTCGCTTGCTCGGAGACGGCTGCGCTCCGGCATCCATGCCTGCGCCGACCAATCCGCCTGCGGCGGATCGGTGCCCGGTCTACGCCGTCTCGAGGGGATGGGCAGACCCGA
>CAIXGY010000264.1 GCA_903919035.1 uncultured Planctomycetaceae bacterium
AGCTCCACTCCAATGCGCGACTGTTCCTCCAACTCGCCAAGGAGGCCGGCCTCGACACTGGCCCCTCGGGAGGCTCGGCGATCGTGCCGGTGATCCTCGGCAACTCGCTCAACGCCCTCAAGTTGTCGCGGGCGATGTTCGCCCGGGGCATCAACGTGCAGCCGATCCTCTATCCGGCTGTCGAGGAGCGGGCGGCCCGCCTGCGGTTCTTCATCACGTCCCGCCACACGGCCGACCAGATCCGGCGCACCGTGACGGCGATGCAGGAAGAACTCGCGAAGATCGACCCCGCGTACGCCCGCCGCGCCGGCTGACGCTCCCGGGGCCGGCCGACGCACCAGCCCGATCGGCGTGGTGCCCACCCGGCTCAAGTCTGCCCACACCCCCTCGCCGGACGCTCGCTGCGGGCATCCCTGCCCTCCGGTCACTCGGAGGTGCCGTCGCTCTCGCCCTCAGGCTTCGCTCGGTCACCTACGCCGTCTCGAGGGAACGCACGAGGGTTCCCTCCGCTGCAGGCGAGCCTTCCCGGCTCGCCGCCGCGGCCACACGACACCCAACAACGCACGGCAGGAGGCCAGGCGCCGCGGCTCGGGGCAACCTCGGCTTGCCCCGCAGCCGCGTAAGCCCGCGGGGCCATGGATGGCCCGCCGGCGCTAATACTTGATCTCGATGCCGAAGTCGACGCCGTTGGTGAAGACGTAATCCTGCACCGCACTGGCCGCCGGCCCGATGCGGTTGTAGACCGGGTCGTTCTTGTGATACGGGCTGGCCACGGCCGTGTAGTAGTTCCCGTTGGCGTCCTTGAACGTGTTGGGATCGCCCGGCACGGGAACCGCTCCGGCCGGCGGAGTGCCCGTGGTCTTCACGACCCACGGGTTCGTGATCGAAGCCGGACTGGCCGGATTGAGCACCTCGGCATATTTCACCGGCCGCTCGACGCTCTTGTAGGCGGTATTGGACGAGGCCCGCGCCACGTTGCCCAGGGCCATGCCCGTGTAGCCGGCTCGGAGCGTGATCGCCTGGCTCACGCGGAACTCGCCACCGAGCCGCCATTCGCCGATCGGGGTGAACACGAAGGTGTGCTCGGCGGCGTTCGTGGCGTTCTGCTGACCGATGCCGTAGATCTGCAGGAAGAGCGGCGGCGGCTGCAACTGCACGGTGTTCCCGACGTTCGAGGCGCCTCCACTCGACACGTTCGTGACCGCAGGGTTGAACGTCGCCCGCAGGTAGTCGGCACCGATCGAGTCCGGGAAGTTCGAGCCGTTGTAGAGCATGTTTTGCCAGTTCAGGCCCGCGGTGAACTTCAGCTCGCTGATGAACGTCCAGCGGCCCTGCGTGCTCTCCAGCAGCAGCGAGAATTCAGGCCCGACCATGTTGTTGTACGACGCTGTCTGCCACTGCCCGGTCTGCAGCGGAGAGCCGGCCCCCTGGCCGGTGAGCGTGTCGTTGCCGGTGATGCCGAGCACGCTGCCTGCCGAGGTCTGATCGACGAAGATGTTCTCGGCTCCGGTGTTTCCGATCGTGGTGAGCCCGTTGCCGGTGTCGCCGGTCGGCCCGGTGTTGAAGGCGTATTGATTGCTCTCGTAGCCGATGCGGAACTTGTCCTCGAACTGGAGGAACCGCGGGCCGCAGCCGAAACGGAGCGTCGTGCCGCTGCCGCGCCGGCCGAGTTCACGCCTGACGATGAAGGCCGCCGCCGCGCTCTGCATCCGTGTGTAGTTGTCCTGCGTCAGCTTCTGGGCGATCATGTGATCGGGCGGCGGACTTTCCGACACGATCGTCGTGGTGACAATAGGGGCGGCGATGCCTCCGATCGCCGCGACGCCCTGCTCGCCCGTCTGCTCGAACGTCTGCGTGGGGGAAGACGCGGCGAACTCGCTGATGGTCTGGAACGACTGGTTCTGGTCGCCCGTGTCGAAGTAGCCGATCTCGACGCCCTTGTTGTCGTAGATCCAGCCGCCTTCGTAGCGGTTGCCCCAGGTCATCGCGGTCCGCATCCAGCTTGTGTTCAGATCGAGCTGCAGTGGATCGGCACCATACAGATAGATGCCTCCGATGACGTTGACTCCCGACGAGCCCGAGGCCTGAAGACTGGCGTTGTTGAGCTGCACGATCGCCTGAGGCGAGATCGGCGACGAGGGAATGAGATAGGCCCCGGTCTGCGTCCGCCCCACGCCCGTGACGCTCGGCGGGGTGATCGCCCAGTAGAGCCGGTCGTAGGAGAAGAAGATCCCCTCGCTCGGCTCCTTGTAGATGCCGTATTCCTGCAGGTCCGGCGGGGCGAAGAGCTGGAAATCGTAGAAGTCCTGATCCGGCAGGAGGGGCATCCAGTCTCCGGCACGGGAGGCGGGTGTGCCGACGGCCAAGGCCCACGCGGCCGTGAGTGCGGCCAGCACCAAACCGGAGACCACTTTCTGACGTCGTGTCGTGACCATCGCGGAAGTGTCCTGGGGAGCAGGATCGGGAGTTCCGCCACCGCGGAATCCTCGGGTGGTATCGGTCGTGCCGGACGATCGGGTTGACGAAACTTGGCAAACCCTGCCGGCCCGGTGGCTTCTCACGCCCTTCCCGCCAGACGCGGGCGGGAGCCGGGCGCTTTCGGGTATCCTGCGCCGGCCCGGAGGATCCGTCATGTCGAGCCGAATCGCGTCCCGCTGCGTCGCCCCCGTCGCCCTGCTTGCCTGCCTTGCCGCGACGGCGGCCGACGACCCCATCTTTCTCCGCATAAGCCGCGATGAGGCCGAGAGGCCGGTGTCGCTCGACACCGCGATCGTGTCCTATGCCGAGCCGGCGGCGGTCTCCCGTCGAGACGCACGCCGGATGCCTGTGCAGGTCGATCTCGTCGCCGCCGTCCATCTCGGAAGCCGCGACTACTACGAGACTCTCGACCGATTGTTTCGCGACTACGATGCCGTGCTCTACGAACTCGTGGCTCCGCCCAAGGCCCGGGTGCCGAAACCCGGCCGCAAGCCCGCCGGAGCGATCGGTGCCGCCCAGCAGGGGATGACCCGGATGCTCGGCCTGGAGTTCCAACTCGACAGCATCGACTACACCGCCCCCAACTTCGTGCACGCCGACCTGTCACCGCGGGAGTTCGACGCCGCGATGGCGAAGCGGGGCGAGTCGTGGTGGGGCATCTTCGCGCGACTCATGGCCGAGGCGGCCGCCCGGGCCGACGGCGGCGCGGCGACGGACGTCCCGCCCATGACCTGGGGCGACATGTTCAGCATGGTGTTCGGGGCGGATGCCGACCGCCAGGTTCGGCTGCGGCGGCTGATGGCGGAGCAGTTCTCCGACATGGACGTCCTCACGGCCGCATTCGGCGGAGAGCGTGGGTCGACGCTCATCACGGATCGCAACACCGCGGCTCTCGACGTGCTTCGCGGCCGCATCGCGGCCGGCGACGGCCGCATCGCCATTTTCTACGGTGCGGCCCACATGGACGACTTCGATCGCCGACTGCGGGACGACTTCGGGCTTCAGCCCCGCGACGCGGCCTGGCTCGAAGCCTGGGACTTGCGCGACCCGGCGCCGGCGGCGGCCCGCCGGTAGTGATCGGGACGCATCGCAGCCACCGTGGGGCCAAACTCGGCCCCGAGTCGGCAGGCCTCGGCTTCGCGGCGGCGGAGCCGGACGCTCCAGGCATCCGCGACGAGCCGCACATCGTCGAGCACGCCGTCGTACCCGAGCACCTCGACCACTTCGCCGACGGGATCGAATACGATCGGCCCGCTGAATCCATGATCGACGAACCCCGCGACGAGGCGCTCCAGGGGGAGCATGCCGTGGCCCGCGGGCAGCCGGTCGGCGGCTGCAGTCGGCGGCCCCTGCCGATCGGCAATCTGCAGCAGCACCGTGGCCGCGGCCAGCCGCGGCAGGAGTCCCGTCACGAACGGGTCGTCGCCGTGATGCCAGAGATCGACAGCCAGCCTGACCGACGGGTCGCCGCACGCCTCGACGACGTCGAGCCCCTCGTCCAGCGTCGAGAGAAAACTGCACCCTGGAGCGGCCGCGGCTCGCAGCGGCTGGACGGCGAGAACGACTCCTTCACGGCGGGCCAGTGGCGCCAGCGTCGCCAGGGCGTCGAGAACCAGGCGGCGGGCATGGGACCGGGTATGGCCGGCCCGACAGCCGCTGTGCAGCACCACCACGGGGGGCGGTTGGCCACCCCCCAGGGTCGCCGCGGCTTCGATCGCCTCGATCGCGTCGGTGACGCTCTCGGCGAAGGAGCGCCCCCCGCCGCCGGTGAAGCCTCCGGTCCCGTGCAGGCTGGCCGCCGTCACTCCCGCCTTCCGGAATGCGTCGGCCGCCACCCCGGGCGTGGTGTCCGACAGTTTGGGCCGCCAGAGCGACAGTTTCGTGAACCCGTGGGCGACGACGCGATCCAGTTCCCGCGATAGCTCCCAGCGCGGGGTCGTGATCTGGCTGATCGCGACGTCGAGCATGCCGGCGGTCTCCTCGCCCGGTGACGGGCCTGTCGCGTCCGATGAACCGGACGCGGTCGGGAGTATGAGACCCCGCTGCGCGGAATGTCCAGCCACGGCGCGGCGGGCAGCGGGTCCGGCCGAAATCCGTCGGTCCGTGTGCGGCCGAACCACACCGCCGGCGCATGCGCGACTCCCCTTGACAAGAATGCTCACGGTGCGGTTGCCTGCACGAACTGATTCAGCGCACCGCCCCTGGAGCCGCGCCATGGCCGCCGGCGACATTCGCATCGAAGGCCCGCGGGAGATCGTGATCCCGGCGGACGCCCTCGAGTGGCAATTTGTTCGTTCCAGCGGCCCCGGGGGACAGCACGTCAACCGCACGAGCAGCAAGGCCGTGCTGCGGTTCGTGATCCGACATTCGCCGCACCTGCCCGACGACGTCCGTCGCCGTCTGCTCGCGGCGGTGGCCGCCAGGCTCACCAAGGATGGCGCGATCCTGATCGCCAGCCAGGTGCACCGCGACCGGGGGCGGAACGTGGCCGAGTGCCGCGAAAAACTCGCGGCACTCGTGGCCCGGGCGGCCACGCCGCCCACGGTGCGCCGCCGCACGAAGGTGCCGCGGTCGGCCGTGGCGGGCCGACTCGACTCCAAGCGACTGCGGGCTCACGCGAAGCGGCTCCGCAGGCCGCCGTCCGACTGATGCGAACGACCGCCGCACGGTTGCGTATAATCGGTCGTGCGGGCAGCGACGTCCGCGGACACGGCCGACAGGGACCGGCAGATGGCGAAGCCCCGAGACATCGACACGCTCATCAAAAACTGGACGTTCCAGCCGGGCGAGGTCAACGCCCGCCTCCTCAAGGCCCGCGACGGCCGCGAGGTGCTGCAGATGCGGGTCGACATGGGCGTGCTGCAGATGGAGACCGACCTGCGGCCCGACGGGCTGCGGCCCAACGGCGCCGAGACGTACTACGACTACCTCGTGGGCGAGGTCGTCCGCGAGGGCGAGGGATTTCGACTCACGAAGGATCAGTGCGCCGAGGCGGATCGCGAGTTCGTGCAGTATTACCACCGCCGACTGTGCTGGCTCTCCCTGCGGGAATACCGCCGGGCGGCCCGTGATGCCGACCACAGCCTGGCGTTCATGGACTTCGTCCGCGAGCACGCGCCCGACGAGGAGTGGGCGCTTTCGCACGAACAATACCGACCTTTCGTGCTTTTCCACCGGGTGCAGGCGGCGGCGCTGGCCGCACTCGAGGAAGGAGGCCCGGAGGGCGCCATCCGCGAACTCAACGCCGGGCTCGGACGGTTTCGCGACCTGTTCGCCCGCTACGACGCCGAGGAGCAATACGCCGACGACGAACTCGTCCGCCGACTCCAGGAAATGCGGGAGAGCGTGCGGCGGCGGTACGAGGTGGGGCGGACGCTCGACGAGCAGCTTGCCGACGCGATCCGCGCCGAGGACTACGAGCAGGCGGCACGGATTCGTGATCGGATCCGGGCGGGAGGCTCGATCAATGCCGAGGGCGGGGCGGCGGCCGGCTGAAACGGTCGCGGTGGCCTGAAAAATTTTCAGGGCTGGCACCCGGCGGCTGGTAAATCAGGCGGTCCGCGGAGGGCCTGCCGGTCCGGAACGTGGGAAGCTGCGCAGGCCGACGGGATTGCGCGGCTGCTTTGCGGAAAAACGGCATGTGGCACGCGACCTGCACTCGGTTGTCCTCGTCGGAACCAGATCCACGCGTTCCGCCACCCCGCGAGATTCCGCCATGACCGCCGACCTGCCGTTCGCCTCCCCGTCCATCCGTCGCTTCGCGGCTGCCCGCTTCGCCGTCCGCGTCGGCTCCGAATGGAGTCCGATCCGCGCCGCGACTGTCTGGCCGATCGCCGACGTGCTCGCCGGCGGCGGCGACACCACCGCGTCGGTCGTCGAGGCCTCCGCGGCCGACGCGCGGCTGGTGCTCGACCTGGTCGACTCGGGCATGATCGAGCCGCCGCGCCCCCGCCGGCGCCGCGAGCGGCGGGTGAGTTCGCGGGCCGTGTTCTACCAGGCAGCCGACGCCTGACCCGCGGTACACTCCCGGCCGTTCCGGAGAGTCCACCGTGTCGCATCAACCGCTCCGCCTGCCGCCCGGCCGCGACATCCGGCTGTCGGACTTCGACCCCGGGTTTCACGGGGGGCTCGATCGCGCGGATGCGGAGCAGGAAACCCGCCACCACTGCGACGCGCTCGACGAACTCGCCTATCGGCTCTATGCCGAGGCGAAGCGGGCGGTGGTCGTGGTGCTCCAGGGGATCGACACGTCGGGCAAGGACGGCGCGATCCGCATGCTGGCCTCGGGGATCAGCCCCCAGTGCCTCGACGTGCGGAGCTTCAAGGCGCCAAGCGCGGTCGAACTGGCCCACGATTTCCTCTGGCGGATTCACGCTGCCGTGCCTGCCCACGGCCGCATCGGGGTCTTCAATCGCTCCCACTACGAGGACGTGATCGTCGTCCGCGTGCGGAAGCTCGCGCCGCCCCACGTCTGGAAGGCCCGCTACGACCAGATCAACGCCTTCGAGAAACTGCTCGCCGACGGCGGACTGACGTTCGTCAAGTGCTTCCTCCACATCAGCCGCAAGGAGCAGCGGGAGCGGCTCGAAGATCGGCTCCGGGATCCCCGGAAACAGTGGAAACTCGGCCCCGACGACCTCGCGGATCGCGAACGCTGGGACGACTTCCAGGCGGCCTACGACGACGCGCTCACGAAGTGCAACACGGAGCACGCTCCGTGGCACATCGTGCCCGCCGACCGCAAGTGGTACCGCAATCTCGTGGTGGCCCGCCTCGTCCGCGAAACCCTCGAGCGGCTCGATCCGAGGTTCCCGCCGTTCGACTCGACGCTGCTGACCCGCCTGACGTGAGCCACCCCCACCGGAACTCCCCGACGTGAACGGCGCCCTCCCGCTGCTCGACCTCGACGCCTGCCGTCGCCGCCAGACCCGTCTCCTGTACGGGCTCGCAGCCGCCGGCGTCGACGCGATCGTGGTCGTCACGCCCGAGCACGTCGAATACCTCACCGGCCACCGCTGGGACCACCGTTTCGCCCCGCTTGCGGCCTTTCTCTCCTCGGGACCTTCGCTCCTCGTCTGCCCGGACAAGCCGGTGGACTCGGCCGCCGTGACGGAGATCCGCACCTACGAGGCCAAGCGTCGCTCGACGCTCCGCGACGAGCAGCGCGAGGCCGCGGCGGCCGTGCTCGCCGACTGGCTCAACGCCCGCGGTCGACCGCGGCGGGTCGCCGTCGAGTTTTCCGCGTGCCCACCCCACGTCACGGCCGCCTGCGGACCGGCGGCCTTCGTCGATGCGGAGCCTGCGCTGCGCCACATGCGGCAACGCAAGGACCCCGACGAGCTCGCCCTCGTCCGCCGGGCGATCGACGCCTGTGGTGCCATGTATCGTCGGGCGCGGGCGACCCTGCGGCCCGGCGTCGGCGAACTCGAGATCTTTTCCGCGCTCCAGGCGGCGGCCGTCGAGTCGTGTGGCGAGATGCTCACGGGCACGGGCAACGACTACGCCTGCGGGGCACGCGGAGGGCCGCCACGCGAACGGCCGTGTGCCGCCGGAGAACTGTACATCCTCGATCTGGGACCCGCGTACCGCGGCTACTTCGCCGACACGTCGCGCACGCTCGCGGTCGATGGCCGGCCGACGGATGCCCAGCATGCCGCCTGGGAACGGGTCACCGGTGCCCTGGCCCTCGTCGAGCGGATCGGGCGGCCCGGCCTGCGCTGCCGCGACCTGTACGACGAGGTGTTCGCGTGGCTGGCAGAGGCGCGGGTCGGCTCGTGGTCGAGCCACCTCGGGCATGGCATCGGCCTCTCGGTGCACGAGGCGCCGCGACTCAACCCGAACTGGGACGACGTTCTGGAGGAGGGCGAGGTGATCGCCGTCGAGCCCGCGCTCTACGCCCCTGAACTGGCCTGCGGCATGCGGATCGAGAACGACTACCTCGTGACCGCCACGGGCCTCGAGCTCCTCTCCCCCTTCCCGCTCGGGTTGGTGTGACGCGGTGCAGGGAACGTCCGGGCGAGACGGCGCGGGCATCCCCGAGCCCGCCGCCGCGTCCGCAGCCCCGCCGCCAGTTCACACACAGCCGCGACACCGCGTACATTACGGCGTCGTTCGTCACACCAGCCTGAGGCCACCCATGTCGATCGCCGACATCCCTGTCCGCCCCGCCCCGCCGGCACCCGCATCCACCGGTCGCTGGCACGACATGGCGGAGCGCGTCCTCGCAGGCGGCGCGATCAGCCGTGCCGAGGCCCGCGCGATCCTCGATTCGGCCGACGAGGATCTCCTCGACCTGCTGGCCGCCGCCTACCGCGTCCGCCGCCGGCACTTCGGCACGACCGTGCAGCTCTTCTTCCTGATGAACGCCAAGAGCGGCCTGTGCCCGGAGGACTGCGGCTACTGCTCGCAGTCGAAGGTCTCCGAGGCCGAGATCCCCCGCTACAACCTGCTCTCGGAGCCGAGGATCATGGAGGCCGCGAAGCTCGCCGCCGAGCGGCAGTCGAAGACGTTCTGCATCGTGATCTCGGCTCGCGGCCCGACACAGCGGGAGATCGATTTCGTCTGCCACGTCACGCCGAAAATCAAGGCGGACCATGGCCTCAACGTCTGCGCCTGCCTCGGGCTGCTCACGCCGGATCAGGCCCGACAACTCGCCGCGGCGGGCGTCGACAAGGTCAACCACAACCTCAACACGAGCGAGCGGCACTACGGCGAGGTCTGCTCCACCCACACCTATGCCGACCGCGTGGCCACGCTCGAGGCCTGCCGCTCCGCCGGCCTCGCGCTGTGCAGCGGCGGCATCATGGGGATGGGTGAGTCGGCCGACGACCTCGTCGACATGGCCTTCGCGCTCCGGGAGATGAACGTCGAGTCGATTCCGCTGAACTTTCTCAACGCCATCGACGGCACGCCGCTCGAGGGCGTGAACAAGGTCAGCCCGCGAGACTGCCTGCGGGGCCTCGCCATGATGCGGCTCGTGAATCCTGCCGCCGAGATCCGCATCGCCGGCGGCCGCGAGATCCACCTCGGCAGTCTCCAGGCCCTCGGCCTCTACGCGGCCAACTCGATCTTCGTGGGCGACTACCTGACCACGAAGGGCCAACTCCCGGAGGCCGACTACCGGATGATCGAGGAGCTCGGCTTCACGATCACCCGCGGCTCCGAGGCCGCCGAGCCCGTGCCGATGCCGGGCTAATACGGACCCCACTTGATCCTCGCGCGGAGGCAGGCATCTCGTCGGCAGCCGGCCTTTGGCGCCCAACCGGCTCGGGTCTGCCCACACCCTCTCGCCGGACGCTCGCTGCGCTCATCCTGAGCTTCGCTTGCTCGGAGACGGCTGCGCTCCGGCATCCATGCCTGCGCCGACCAATCCGCCTGCGGCGGATCGGTGCCCGGTCTACGCCGTCTCGAGGGGATGGGCAGACCCGA
>CAIXGY010000265.1 GCA_903919035.1 uncultured Planctomycetaceae bacterium
CGCGGCCGCATGCCACGACCATCGATGAAGAAGTCGCGGCGGTCGCGATCGATGTCGAGCGTCTTTATGCAGCGGTGGCTGCGCTCGACGAGCGGTCGCGGCGGCTCGTCGAACTCCTCCTCGACGGCAAGAATCAGGCCGTCATCGCCCACGTGCTCGGTGTGTGCGAGGGCACCGTGTCGCGACTCCGCACGAAGGCGATCAGACGGCTACGGGCCACGCTGGCGGCAACGCAGAGAGAGAGAGAGAGAGAGAGAGAGAAACATTTAGTCAAAGACCACGGTGCGTCCACCGTGGATGAACACCCGCTCCTCGAGCACGAGCCGCACCGCCCGCGCAAGGACAAGTTTCTCCACGTCGCGACCGGCGCGGGCCATGCCGTCCGGCGTGTCGGCGTGATCCACGGGGATGACGTCCTGGGCGATGATCGGGCCGGCGTCGAGCTCGGCCGTGACGAAGTGGGCCGTCGCCCCGATGAGCTTCACGCCCCGGGCGTGGGCCTGCCGGTAGGGGCTCGCGCCGGCGAAGGCGGGCAGGAACGAGTGATGGATGTTGACGATCCGGTCGGCGTAGCGGGCCACGAAGTCCGTGGAGAGCACCCTCATGTAGCGGGCCAGGACGACGTAGGCCGGGGCGTGGGCGTCGATCGCGCGGGCGAGTGAGTCCTCGTGGGCGGTGCGGCTCACCCCGTCGTGCGGCACGTGGTGAAACGGGACGTCGAACCGCTCCACGAGGCCGCGAAGCAGGTCGTGGTTCGACACGACGGCCGCGATGCGACCGGGCAACTCGCCCACCGCGTCGAGCAGCAGGAGCTCACCGAGGCAGTGGGGCTCGCGGGTGGCGCAGACCACGATCGGACGTCGCGCCTCGCGGATCACGCGGACGCGGGCGGCGGGAGGCAGCACCGCCGCGAGATCGGCCCGCAGGGCATCGGCGGTGACCGGGTCGGCCGCGGGGGCGATCTCCGCGCGGAAGAAGAAGTGGCCGGCGGCAGCGTCGACGAATTCGTGGTTGGCCTCGATGTTGAGCCGCCGTGACTCGAGCACGCCGGTGATCCGGCGAATGAGCCCGACGTCATCGGGGCAGTCGACGAGGACGATCTCGCGCGGGGCGTGCATGGCGGCGGAAAGGAGTCTGGCGGTGCGGCGACGTCGTTAGCCTACGGCGTGCGCGTGCTCCGGGAAGTCCCCACCCATGCCCCGTGGGATTCGCTGGCAGTCGGTCGGATGGGTGCAGGCCCGGCGACCTATACTCGTCTGCATGCTTCCCGCCCCAGAACTCCTCGCGCCCGCGGGCGATTGGGACTGCGTCCGCGCGGCGATCGAAAACGGCGCCGACGCCGTCTACTTCGGGCTCGACACGGGCTTCAATGCCCGGGCCAGGGCCACGAATGTTCCCGTCGCCGACCTGCCGGCGCTGATGCACGCGCTCCACCTCCGGGGGCTGCGGGGCTATGCCACGCTCAACACGCTCGTCTTCGCCGACGAGTGGCGGGAGTTCGACCGGGCCGTGGCCACGGTGGCGGAGGCGGGCGTCGACGCCGTGCTCGTGCAGGACGTGGGAGCCGCACGGCGCATCCGGGCGATCTGGCCCGACCTGCCGCTCCACGCCTCCACGCAGATGACGCTCACGAGCGCCGAGACGATCGCGTTGGCCGAGGAACTCGGCATGGAGCGGGTCGTCGTGGCCCGCGAACTGTCGGTCGAGGAGATCGCGGCCATCCGCAGGCTGACGACGATGCCGCTCGAGGTGTTCGTCCACGGCGCCCTGTGCGTGGCCTACTCCGGCCAGTGCCTGACGAGCGAGTCGCTCGGGGGCAGGAGTGCCAACCGCGGCCAATGTGCCCAGGCCTGCAGGCTGCCCTACGATCTCGTCTGCGACGGCCGGGATGTCGACCTCGGGCCGCAACAATACCTGCTGTCGCCGCAGGATCTCGCCGCCTACGCGCTCGTGCCCGAACTGCTGACCGCGGGCGTGGCGGCGCTCAAGATCGAAGGCCGACTGAAGACCCCGGAGTACGTCGCGAACGTCACGCGGCACTACCGCACGGCGATCGACTCGGCGGCGGCGGGCCGGCCCGTCGCGTTCACGCCGCGGGCCGTGGAGGATCTCGAACTCTCCTTCTCCCGGGGATTCTCCCCCGGCTGGCTCCGCGGCTGTGATCACAAGATGCTCGTGCCGGCCACCTCGAGCGCGAAGCGAGGCGTGCGGCTGGGCACGGTCGTCGAGACGCGGCGGGGCCGCGTGACGATCGATCTCGCGGCCGGCCTCGCCGGGGGCGTGACGCGGGGAGACGGAATCGCGTTCGAGTCGGGGGCCACCAGCGACGACGCCACGGGTGGCCGCGTGTACGAGGTTTTTGCGGCGGGTCGGTCGGTCACGGAGCCCGTGACCGCGGGCCGCGTGGAACTCGCATTCGGGCAGGGCACGGTCGATCTCGCGGCCGTCAAGCCCGGCCAGGCCGTCTGGAAGACCGACGACCCACGGCTGACGGCGCGGCTCCGAAAGACGTTCACGGGCGGCGTGTCGATGCGGCGACAGCCCGTCGACATGCACGTCGTCGTCGCGGCGGGCGAGCCCGTCCGGGTGACGGCGACGACGGCCTCAGGTGCGCGGGCCGAGGCGACATCGGACTCGGCGGCGCAGGCAGCGACGAAGCATCCCCTGGACGAGTCAGTGCTCCACGCCCAACTTGGCCGGCTCGGGGGAACGCCGTTCGAACTCCGGCAGCTGACCGCGGAGATCGGTGGCCGACCCATGGTGCCATTCAGCGTGCTCGGCACACTGCGACACGAGATCGTGCGCCGGCTGGAAGAAGCCGTGGTGGCGAGGCCTCGGGCCGACCCTGACGCCGGGCACCCGGCCTTCGGCCGCCCTGTCCCCGGGGGAGAAGGCACGAGACACCCGCCTGCGGTGACCATGCCCCCGAAGGACGGGCGCGAGAAGGCGGTTCCCACGCTCCACGTTCTCGTCCGCTCGCTCGACCAACTCCGCGCCGCGCTCGAGCTCGGCGAGCGGAGCCTCCAGGCCGACTTCGCGGACATCCGGCACTATCGCGACGCCGTCGCCACCGCGCGGGCCGCGGGTGCGACGCTCGCCATCGCCACACCGCGGATCCAGAAGCCGGACGAAATGGGCATCTTCCGGGCCCTCGCCAAGCACGAACCCGACGCGGTGCTCGTACGCAATTGGGCAGGACTCGTGTTCTTCAGGGATCTCAGCCTGCCGGTGCTCGGGGATTTCTCGCTGAACGTGGCCAACGGGTCGACCGCCGACTTCTTCCTCGCCGCCGGCTGCCGGCGCGTCACGGCATCGTATGACCTGAATCGCGACCAACTCCTCGCGCTCGTCGCGGCCGCCGACACGGCCGGGCTGGAGGTGGTCATCCATCAGCGGATGCCGCTGTTCCACATGGAGCACTGCGTGTTCTGCGCGGTGCTCTCGCCGGGCACCAACAAGACGAACTGCGGCCGCCCCTGCGACGAGCACGTGGTCCGGTTGCGGGACCGCATCGGCGCGGAGCACCCGCTCACGGCCGACGTCGGCTGCCGCAACACGCTCTGGAACGCCGTGCCGCAGAGTGCGGCCGAGGCAGTGCCGACGCTCCTCGCCAGCGGTGTCCGCCACCTGCGCGTGGAGATCCTCGACGAACCGCCGGCGGACGTCGGCCGCATCATCCGGGCCTACCGCGATCTGCTCGCCGGCCGTCTGACCGGCCGCGACGTCTGGACGACGCTCAAGGCGGCCAACCGCGTGGGTGTGACCCGGGGCACGCTCGAGGAACGGCGGAATCCACTCGCCATCCTGTGATCCGTATCACTGGTGAGGCACGAAGCCCTTCGCGAGCGTCCGGGCGAGACGGCACGGGCATCCCCGACGCCGGGACAGGCGCGGTGACGTGTGAGGCTCAGAAGGCAGCCGGATCATGAGCCCACGACACGCCCCGGCCCGGGTCGGCGGGCGCCGTCCCGGGCCGGGTGTGCATCAGCAGGTCGCGTCGCGGCTCACTTCGACAGCCGCGTCAGCGTCTCCACCATCGGCGTGACGACCGGGCCGAGCAGGTCCTTCACGCCCGGGATCGCCATCACCTTCTCAATGAGCGTGCCCAGCAGGCCGAGGTTCTTGCCGATGATCTCGGCGAACGCCGGCTTCTCGTCGGCCGGCAGATTCGCCGTCTCGGTCTCCAGCGTCTGGAGCATCGGGGCGAGTTTCTCGAGCTCGGGCAGCGCGGCCCGGGCGCCGGCCTCGTCGGTCACGCCGCCGAGGATCTTCGTGAGATCCGTGAACAGCGTGCCGGCCACCTTGCCAGCCTCGAGGAACTTCGGATCGATCGAGATCGTCTCGGCGACCTCGTCGATGAGCCGCTTGCCCTCCTCCCGCACGACCTCCGTCCGATCAAGCGTGATCGCCCCCTGCTTCACGACCTGCTCGCGGGCCGCCACCACACGCTCCACGGCCGCCTGTTCGGCCGCCTTCCGCCGGCCTTCATTCCAGAGGTACAGGCCCAGGGCCGCCGCCCCGAGCAGCAGCAGCGGCAGCAACCAGGCCGGCATGCCCGAGGTGACGGGCTCCGGAGCCCGGCCGCCCGAGACGGCTCCGAGCTTCAGGTCGGGCAGCGACAGCCCCCTGGGCATCGCGCCGCGGATGTTCGACGACTGCTCGGAGAACAGCCGCGCGACGCCGGACGCGTCGGGTCGGCCCGTGAACTGCTTCGCCACCATCCCGAGCACGATCGGGGCCAGGTAGCCGAGCAGGGTCTTCATGATGCCGGGCTTGATGCCGGCGAACGAGGCGATGGCGTCGACGACGGCCGTGGTGGCGTTCCCGCCACCGAGCAACGACCCGAGCAGGTTGCCGCCGAGGCTGCCGAGGCCCGACGCCTGACCGCCCCCGAGCGCGCCGGCGAGGTTGCCGAGCATGCCGAGATCGAGCCCGCCCATCGCCTTGGCAAGCTGGTCGGCGCCCGAGTTGGTCGCAGCCAGCTTGCCGAAAATGTCGAGGAGGGCCGGCACGGCCGCGCTCGTCGCCGACTTGGTCTGCGCCTGGTCGGCGCCGACGAGGCCGCCGAGCTTGCCGAGCACATCACCCGAGAGCTGGCTCGAAATCAGATCCACGATGTTCATCATCCGTCTCCAGAAAAAAGGATAGAGCTCGATCGAAGGGCTATTGTTCGGTCGATCCTGACGACCGCACCCGACGAGAAGAGTCCTTCCGGGGGAAGTCCCCGCCGCGGGCGTCCGACACGTTGTACGGGCGGCTCGAGGCGTCCGCAACGAACCGCGAGCCGCGCCCGGGCCGGAGCCGCCGCATACCCGGAAGTGGGGCCAGCCGGCCAGTCGAAGGGACCACCGCCGCGGTCACCAGTAGACGTAGTGCAGGAAGCGCTCCCGGTCGGCCGGCGGCAAGTCGTCGACCCGCCGCACCAGCCAGCGATTCTCATCGGCATCGATGAGCATCTTGCCTTCCGCCCCGAAGTCGGTCGCC
The DNA here is from genome assembly GCA_903919035.1 of uncultured Planctomycetaceae bacterium. Taxonomy (GTDB): domain Bacteria; phylum Planctomycetota; class Planctomycetia; order Pirellulales; family UBA1268; genus QWPN01. The sequence goes on from CAIXGY010000265.1 coordinate 5,485, forward strand.
TGCGACTGCGTCCAGCGAATCGTGAATCGCCGACGGCCCGCATCGGTCTCGACATCGAAGTCAAGGTAGCCGTGGGCGAGGCGGACCTCGTGGACCCGAGTGATCTCGCGGACGAGCGAGCGCCGGGCCAGGGCGGCCTGCAGCACCACGCGGTCGGCGGGCGGCCAGTCGGCCAGCGCGCGGATCATCCCCCATTCCACTTCGTCGCCGGCGTCGTTCCAGCCACGAACCGAGAGATACCCCTGCGGATGCGACGCGGGAAACGCCCGCACGACGAACACTCCCATGGCCGCCGGCGCGTCGGCACGATGCAGATCGACCCGCCCGTGCGGCCCGAACGCGACGCGACAGTCGGCCGGATCGAGCCACGCGATCCCCGTGGCGGTCCCGTCTGCCGCCACGTCATCAGCCGCAGCCGTCGGGGCCTCGTGGTCGAGCAGCGTGTCGACGGTCGGCTGCTTCGTGACCTGTGTCTGGATCCTGACGAGCCGGGCGTAGAGGCCGTCGGCGGCCAGCAATTCGGCGTGCGTGCCCTGCTCGACGAGCCGGCCCCTGTCGAAGGCGAGAATCCTGTCGGCGGCGCGGAGCGTGGAGAGCCGGTGGGCGATGGCGATCGTCGTGCGGCCCCGCACGAGTGCCGCGAGGGCCTCCTGGATCGACTTCTCGGCCTCGGCGTCGATGTTGCTCGTGGCCTCGTCGAGCACGAGGATCCGCGGATCGTAGAGGAGCGTGCGCGCAATCGACAGCCGCTGCTTCTCGCCCCCCGAGAGGCCCGCCCCATGCTCGCCCAGCAGCGTCTCGTAGGCCAGCGGTTGCCGGCAGATGAAGTCGTGGGCGCCGGCCGCCTTGGCGGCGGCGAGGCCCTGGTCGACCGTCGCGGCGGGCCGGCCATACGCGAGGTTTTTCCAGATCGTGCCGCGAAACAGGAACGAGTCCTGGAACACGATCCCGAGCTTGTTTCGCAGGTCGCCGGTGGCGAGGTCGCGGAGGTCGTGACCATCCACGAGGATCCGCCCCTCCTGGACGTCGTGAAACCGCGCGAGCAGGCTCACGAGCGTCGACTTGCCCGATCCGGATCGACCCACGATCCCGACCATCTCGCCGGGGCGGACGGTGAACGTGACGCCGTGGAGCACGGGCTGGTTGTCGTCGTAGCCGAACGTGACGTCCTCGAACCGGATCTCCCCGCCACCCTCACCCCAGGTCTCGGGGGCGACCGGGTCGGTGACGAGCGCCGGCGTGTCGAGCAGTTCGAGCACCCGCTGGCTGCCCGAGAGGAAGCTCGTGAGCCAGGTGGTGAAGTTCGAGAGGGCTCCGAGCGGCGCGTAGAACATCGCGAGATAGGCGAGGAACGCGATCAACTGGCCGAGCGTCATCGAGCCGCCGATCACGTCGCGGCCGCCGACGTACCAGACGATGAGGCCGCCAAGACTGAACACGATCTGCATCGCCGCGGCGTAGGTGGCGTTGGTGTTCTCGACCCAGCGACGCCAGTTCCGCAGGTGGTCGCTCGCCGAGCGGAAGCGTTCATCCTCGGCGTCCTCCTGGGCGAAGGCCTTCACGACGCGGATGCCCGACAACATCCCGGAAAGGCGGGCCATCTGCTTGCCGGAGGCGTCCCAGAGCCGGTAGTGCCGCGGATAGACGTGCCGCCAGAAGATCCACGACCCAAGCACGACCAGCGGCACCGGAATGAGCGTGAACGCGGCGAGCTTGGGGTTGATCCACACGAGCATCGCCCCCACGGCCACCAGTTGCACGATCTGGAGCAGGAAGCCGCCGGTGACCTGATGGACCAGGCCGTGGAGCACCTCACTGTCGTGGGCCACGCGGCCGATCATGGAGCCCACCTGGTGGCGGTCGTAGTAGGCGACCGACAGGCCCTGGAGCTTCCGGACCATCTCCTCGCGGAGCGTGGCCGTGATGCCGGTGCCGATCGCCGAGGCGAGCCGACCCTTGAGCATGCCCACGGCCGACAGCAGCACCCGCGACAGGGCCAGCGCGAGGACGACCACCAGCAGCGCCGTGCGAAAGTCGGGCTGGCCGGTGCCCGCCGGCCCGTCCGCGCGGACCGAGAGGATGTCGTCGACCATGTATTGCTGCAACGCCGGCGGTGCGAGCTCCG
>CAIXGY010000266.1 GCA_903919035.1 uncultured Planctomycetaceae bacterium
CCTCCGGGCCTTCCTCTTGTCGATTGGGCGAGGCTCGGGGGTGCTCATGCCCTCGAGCGGGCTGTGGGAGCGCAGCGGACACGCAGTGAGCCGAGGGCTGGAGGCCCGAGGCGAACGTCAAGCGAGAGGGCATGGGCACTCCCGGGCCGGGTGGGCCGAGTTGACGCACGACGCTCTTCATCCAGAGGCCTGTCTTGGTATCGTGTCCCACCATGCCAACCATCCTCGACGAGATCGTCGCCCGAAAAAAGAAGGAAGTGGAGCTCGCGCGCGAGCGGGTGCCGTCGTTCGCGCTCGAGGGGCGGATGGCCACGGCGCCGGCGGTCCGCGACTTCTTCGCGCCGCTGGCTTCCGGTGGAGACGTCAAACTCATCGCCGAGTTCAAGCGGAAGAGCCCGTCGGCCGGCGAGATCCGGCCGGGTTCCACCGTCGAGGACGTCGTCCGCGGCTACGCGGCCGCGGGGGCGAGCTGCCTGTCGATCCTCACCGATGGCGTTGGCTTCGGCGGCAGCCTCGTCGATCTGGAGAGCGCGCGGGTGGCGGTGTCGCTGCCGGTGCTGCGGAAGGAGTTCGTTGTCGATCGCTACCAGGTGCTCGAGGCGCGGGCCCACGGCGCGGACGCGGTGCTGCTCATCGCCGAGTGTCTCGACGACTGCCGCCTGAGGAGCCTGTATCGCGACATCCTCGACATCGGCATGACGCCACTCGTCGAACTCCATGACGCCGAAAATCTGCCCCGCGTGCTCGACCTCGGCGCCACGCTCGTGGGCATCAACAACCGCGATCTCAAGACGATGACCACCGACCTGGGTCACGTGCTCCGGCTGCGGGAGCGGGTGCCCGACGACGTGGTGCTCGTGGCGGAGAGCGGCATCAAGACGCGGGCCGATGTCGAGCGGCTCGCGGCGGCCGGGATCGGTGCGATGCTCGTGGGCGAGTCGCTGCTCGTGCAGCCCGATCCGGGGCGGGCCGCGGCTGCTCTTCTCGGGCGATGATGCCACCACACCCCGACACGCCGCATCGAGCATGCTTCGGAACGTTCGCTCAACGATGCACCGCGCGGTCACGCCCCCGCGTCGCCCACGAAGCGGTAGCCCGTGCCGCGGACCGAGAGAAAATGCACCGGTCGCGCGGGGTCGGCCTCGAAATACTTCCGCAGGTTGAACATGAAGGTGTCCACCGTGCGCGTGGCGGGCGCGCGGGTCATGCCCCACACGTTCTTGAGCAGTTCCTCCCGCGAGACCACGCTCCCCTCGTGCTCGACGAGATACTTGAGGAGCTTCATCTCCAGGTTCGTGAGCCGCACCGGCGTGCCGCGGGACGACGCCTCCCAGGTGTCGAAGTTCACGTCCGAGCCGCCGAAGCGGTAGACGCTCCCGCGCGGGGGCGCCTCGGCGGCGGGCCGCTCGGCCCGGCCACGACGGGCGAGCAGGTTGCGGACCACCGACAGCAACTCCTCCAGATCGAACGGCTTCTGCATGTAGACGTCGGTGCCCGCGTCGAAGCCGCGGATCCGATCCTCGACGAGCGTTCGTGCGGTGAGCATGACCACGGGCATGTCGCTCCCCCTGGCCCGGAGGGCCTCGCAGACGGCGTAGCCGCTCATGCCAGGCAGCATCAGGTCGAGCACGACGAGGTCCACGGGCGGCGTTGCCGCAAGCCGCGCGAGTGCCGTCTGCCCGTCGCCCACGGCCGTCACCTCGTACCCCTCGGCCTCGAGGTTGAACTTGATGCCGTAGGCGAGGTGCTCTTCGTCCTCGACGACGAGGATGTGGGGCATGGCGCGGCTGACGCGAGGTGTCGGATGTGGGAAGTTTACCGCCGCGTCTGCGCGTAGCCGTGCGCCACGAACCATTCCCAGGATTCAGCGACGGTCTGCTCCAGGGGACGGTAGGTGTAGCCGAGTTCCTCCACCGCCCGGCGGCACGAGGCCACGTGGTTCGCAAGCGCCATCGTGATCGCAGCGGAGTTCACGTCGGGCTCGCGACCCGTGACCCTGGCCATGAGGTCGCCGCACCAGCCGGCGACCCGGAGCATCCGTGGGCCGGCCGCGCCCAGTGGCGGCCGTCTGCCTGCGACGCGGGCGAACAATGTCCACGCCTCGAGGTAGGTGCAGCGCCTGCCGCCGAGGATGTAGCGGCGGCCCGGGCGGCCGCGCTCCGCGGCGGCGAGGATGCCGGCAGCCACGTCGCGGACGTCCACGAAGTCGTTGGCACCCGGTGGAGCGAGCAGGCCCTTGCCCGCGCCGACCTCGAGCAGCATGCGGCCGCTCGAGGGCTTCCAATCCCAGGGCCCGAGCATGTAGACGGGGTTGACGATCACCGCGTCGAGACCCTGATCGACCTCGCGGAGCACCACCCCCTCCGCCTCGCGCTTCGTGATCACGTAGGAGCACTCGGGGAGTCCCCCGGGCGGCGTCTCCTCGTCCATGGGCGCGCCATCGGCGGGCAGGCCGAGGGCGTCGATGCTCGACACGTGGACGAGCCGGGCACCTGCGGATCGTGTCGCCCGCGCGACCCGGCGGGTGCCCTCGACGTTGACGGCTCGCATCTCCTCGAGGCGGTGCCAGCCGATGTGGACGACGGCCGCCGCATGGACGACGACAGCCGCGCCGTCCGTCGCGCGAACGAGTGAGTCCTCGTCGTCGAGCGTGGCCTCGACCCGCTCGACGGGCAGGCCGGCGAGCGCTCGGTCGTTGCGCGGACCGCCGGGCCGGACGAGCACGCGGACGGGGATGCCCCGCTCGACGAGAAGCCGTACGACGTTGTTCCCGACGAGGCCCGTCGCCCCGGTCACGAGGCAGGGCCGCGGCGGCCGACCCGCGATCGACATGGTGGCGAGTGTAGCGACTCTGGCGCCGTCAGCGGCGCCACCGTCGGAACACCCGACGCGGCGCCGGCGGGGCGGATCGGACCACGGTGCCGCCGCCACCGGCCCCGAAGCCGCCGACCGACGTCAGCGGCACCCCGCGGGACGGTGCCGGGGCGTTGAAGTACGGCCAGACCCGCCGCCCCTCGCGCTGGGCGCGCTCCCATTGCATCGATCCGTAGTTGATGCCGGAGAGATTGAACGAGCGGTAGGGGTTCTGCGGCGAGATCGCCGAGGCCGAGCCGGCCCAGGCCACGCAGACGAGGACTGGGATGACGAAGGACGACGGAACACGACGCATGGGATGGTTCCTCGATGGGACATGGCGGTGCCGCCGCCGGCCTCGAAGTATACGGCGGAGTGCGCGTGCCACACGGCTCGGGTCTGCCCACCCCCGATCCTTCCTCGCTTCCGTGTGGCGAGGTGTGGGGGATGCCCGTGCCGTCGAGCCGGCGTTGCTGGCCGAGCGCAGCACGGATTGCGAAGCGAGGGCAGCATCGAGTGAGCGACGGGCACGAAGCCCG
>CAIXGY010000267.1 GCA_903919035.1 uncultured Planctomycetaceae bacterium
ACCTGAAATCAGAATCAACGGAGCGAGGGGTCGGGTGCATCCGCCGTCGAGTCGGCGTCGATGGCCAGCGTAGCCCGGAGGGCGGAGCGCCGACATCTCCGAGCGAGCGCAGGGCAGGATGCCCGCAGCGAGCGTCCGACGAGACGGCGGATGCACCCGACCCCGAGCGGCGCGCGCGGCCCGTCAACACAAAGGCCCCCGGAACGGTCCAGGTCCCAGGGGGGCGGAGAACCTGAACCGTTTCCGGGAGCGATTGGACGGCCTTTGTGGGCTGAGGGCCTCGTGTCCGCCCGCGGCGACTGGCGGCGTCCGTGCCACCGTCGTCCGCGAACTGGGTCGGATGCTTCGATCCGACCCCTGGCCTTCAGGCGGGGGGGACGTTAGGGAGCGTGTTCAAGGCGGGTCAAGGCCGTTTCAGGGCCCATCTCGCGCCGCACAGGAACCGCCCAAACACCGGGCGCGGCCCCTCAGCCCCCCCAAAGCATCGGGGGTGCGATATGCTCTCCGCTCGCTCACTGTCCGTGGAAAAAATCATCCCTGATCTTTTCCACTTGGCCGACCGGTGGAAAAGCCGAGGTTTTCCACGGCCGGCAGTCGCCGCATCCTGCGGCGGCAGACTTGTTCCACCGTCTGCTCACGTTCCGGAGCACATTCCGATGTCGATCCCGACCATCATCCCCAAACATACCGTGTCCGATGTCGGTTCACCCCCGACGGCCGCCGCCTGGGAAGCCGCGTTCGGTCGGGCGCTGCCCTATGCCGAGTTTCTTGCTGCTCATGCCACTCCCGACCAGCGGGCCCGGTGGGATGCGGTGCATGCAGCGGTCACCCTCACGCCGGCGCAGACGAGGCTGCTCGGCAGCTTCGTGCGGCGGATGCCCGTGCTCGTGCTCGCCGGCGCGTGGTGCGGCGACTGCGTGAACCAGTGCCCGATCTTCGCCCGGTTCGCGGCCGTGGCTCCGGTCATCGACGTCAGATTTCTCGATCGCGACGCGCTGCCGGACGTGGCCGCGCACCTCAAGGTCTGCGGTGGCCAGCGGGTGCCCGTGGCGGCGTTCTTCAGCGAAGACTTCGCGCCGGTGCTCTTCTACGGTGACCGCACGCTCTCGGCCTACCGGGCTTCTGCGGCCGCCCAACTCGGCGACAGCTGCGCCAGCGGCGTCGCCCCACCTGCAGCCGACGCGCTGGCTGTGACCACGGCCGACTGGCTCGACCAGTTCGAGCGGGTGCAACTCATCCTGCGGCTCTCGGCGCGGCTCCGCGAGAAACACGGCGACTGACATGACGAACCGCGATCGCTGGACCGTCTACCCGCTGATTTTTCTGGCGCTCGGCCTCGCCGTCCGCGCCGCGATCCTCTCGGAGGATCGTCTGGCCGCACCGCCGCCGGAACTGTTCGAGGCCGACCGCATCGAATGCCGAGAACTCATCGTGCGCGACCCTGACGGCACCGTGCGCCTGCAGATCCCTCCGGCCGCCGACGACTGATTTGCCCCACCGACGTGCGGCACGACTCGAACCCGCAGGCTTCCTCGTGTCGCCACAGCCCAGGGATGCCCGGGCCGTCGAGCTGGCGTTGCTGGGCGAGCGCAGCAGGGATTGCGAAGCGAGGCCAGCATCGAGTGAGCGAAGGGCAGGTTGCCCTTCGAGAACGTCCGGGCGAGACGGCACGGGCGTCCCGGACGCCGGTTGGGCGCATTGACCCGCGCCGATCATGAGGGCAAAGCCCTCCTGGCCTTTGCCCACCGGGTCGGGCAAGGCGAAGGGATGCCCGTGCCGTCGAGCTGGCGTTGCTGGCCGAGCGCAGCAGGGATTGCGAAGCGAGGCCAGCATCGAGTGAGCGAAGGGCAGGTTGCCCTTCGAGAACGTCCGGGCGAGACGGCACGGGCGTCCCGGACGCCGGTTGGGCGCATTGA
>CAIXGY010000268.1 GCA_903919035.1 uncultured Planctomycetaceae bacterium
ATGATCGCTTCGATCTCGTCGGCTGAAATCTCCCTCTCGGCAAGTTTGTCGAGTACCGCATCGAGCCATATGAAGTCGAAGAACGGCATCTCGCGGACCCGACACACTCATGATACGCGGCGGTGAACGTCGGCCCCAAACGCCGGAAGCCATGGCTAATAGTGTACGCCTGTACCGTTTCTTGTCAACCCGCCCCGGACCAAGGTTGTCCCCCTCGCTTTGGTAGGCTCACCGCCCATGCCAGGCCCACGCACCAATGCCGCCTTCTACGCCGCGCCGGTGGAGGAGTTTCTCGCCGCGAGCGAGGAGTAGGTCTACGCGCCGCTCGCGAGCCCTCATGGCTACACGCTCGCCCCGGAGCAGCAATCGGCCTGGCGGCTGCAACTGCCCGTCCTTCGTGCGGCCCTCGAGGAATTGGTCGCCCCGCCACCTGCCGCCCCCGCCCCGTGGATCCACCTCGAGTTCGACATCCCGCGGCTCGGCCGGCGCGTCGATGCGGTGCTCGTGACACAAAAGTGCGTGATCCCGATCGAGTTCAAGGTGGGCGCAAAAACATTTGCGCGGCTCGACTACGAACAGGCCTGGGACTGTCGTATAGACCTCAAAAACCTCCACGCCCCGAGCCCTGACCTCGGCGTGCCGTAGCTTTAGGCAGACTCGCCGATCTCGGAATTGCGACGGCTTGAGGATTCCCGCTTCCTCTGATGTCGCTTGGCATCTTGTTCCCGCAAGAACTTTGCCAAACCTTGGATACCGCCGTGCTCTTCGACGAGTTGTCGACGGTGGGCCCGTACCTCGGCCACGATCGGGTCGTTGTCTTCTTCGGCTGGTCGCGGATTGTCGGTCATAGTCAAGTGCCTTGCCGCAAATCAGCCCGTCTTCTTCCGACGCGGCTTGGTCTTTTTGGGAAGCTTGGCGATCGGCCGGCCCGACACCTTCAGGCGTTCGGTCGCCTCGTCAAAATATCGCCGTAAATCGCCCCCCGCGTCAGCGAGCAACTTCGCCCGAGCGGCGTGGAGTTCGTCGAGAATTTTATTTCGGGCCATTGTCTTTCGGGCCATCGTCGAGCCCTCCAAGAAACTCGGCCGGCGTGCAGATCAACAGCCGGCCAAAACCCATTCGCCCCAGAGCAGCATAAATCGCAGGAATCATCTTCGCATTGGCAATATGCGTGAAATTCTGCGTCACCAGGTAGTCTACGTTCGCGACAGCCGCCGAAGCCACATGAAAGGCGTCGAGTTTTGCCTCGACGGGAATCAGCTGGCGAACGACGAGCATCTCCGCTAGTTCAAACACCGCCTCAGAGTTTGGCAGCACCTCCAACTCGGCGAGCATTTCCAGCCGGCGGGCCGCGGCATCGGGATCGCCCATGTTGGCCTCGTCGATCACGAACTGCGACGCCACCACGCGGTAGTTCGGCCGGCACTCCGCCCACCACTGCCGGGCCTCCTGCTGGAGCACCGCGATTCGCGGCACCCGGCTCAGCCGGGCGGCGGCATGGCTGATCACCGAGGTTTCGACGTACACGCTTTGCACGGCAAATAGTGTACGGGTGTATCGTGCTTCGTCAATCCGCCCCGGACCAAGGTTGTCCCCTCGCTTTGGTAGGCTCGTCGCCCATGTCGGGCCCACGCACCAATGCCGCCTTCTACGCCGCGCCGGTGGAGGAGTTTCTCGCCGCGAGCGAGGAGGAGGTCTACGCGCCGCTTGCGAGCCCTCATGGCTACACGCTGGCCCCGGAGCAGCAATCGGCCTGGCGGCTGCAGCTGCCCGTCCTGCGTGCGGCCCTCGAGGATCAGGTCGCCCCGCCACCAGCCGCCCCTGCCCCCTGGATCCACCTTGAGTTCGACATCCCGCGGCTCGGCCGGCGGGTCGATGCGGTGCTCGTGACAC
>CAIXGY010000269.1 GCA_903919035.1 uncultured Planctomycetaceae bacterium
ACGGCGCTGGCGCTGGCGCGACCCGTGTCGAGCTTCGTCGAGTCGCTCGGGTGCCCCTCGTCACAGTCGCTCGCCGTGGCCTACGTGCTCTTGTTCCTCCTCGTCGTGACGGGGATCCGATTGGCGGTCGGGGCCTCGGTGCCGGAGGGAGCGGTCCGGCTGGCGCCGCTGATCGACCAGTTAGCCGGCGTCGCGAGTGGCGTTACTGCTGGGCTGGTGCTCGGCGGCGCGATCCTCGTCGGCTGGTCGATGGCGGACTTGCCGGCATGGATGCGGCTCGACAACACGCACCAGCCTCTGGACACCGGTGGACGCGTGCTCTGGATGTTCGCGAGGTACATCGCCTCCGGCCCCGTTCGCTGGGAGCGGCTGCTGGATGGCGACCGGCCGGATGCGGGCAACGAGGGACAGAACATCGTGCGGGCCAGCGAGCCGTTTGCGGACGGCAACGCCAACGGAAGATGGGATGCCGCACCGGCAGCGGAACCGTTCCTCGACGTCGATCGTGACGGCAACTTCACCCGTGTGCTCGCCTGGAGCGACGCGGATGGTGATGACCGTCGAGACATGGGGCTGCGGGACTTCTACAGGCTTGCAGACTGGCGACGCACGCGGGTGATGCATGCCCCGCGGATCACTTCGGACAGCCATGCCGAGGTGCAGGAACACACGCCGGTCGAGCAGCCCGTGTACCGAGGCCAGGCCGGCGATGTCGATGGTGACACGGTGACCTTTTCCGTCGAGACGATCACGCCTGGAAAAGCCTCCGACGACGGTGAGGAAAACGCCGGGCCCGGAGTCGTGATCGATGCAGCCACGGGTGTGGTGACACTCGTAGAGGAAGCCGACTTCGAGCGGGCGAAGTCGCTCGAGTTCACGGTCGTGGCCACCGATGCGACCGGGCTCACGGATCGCAAGGCCGTGCGGATCCGCGTGCGTGACGTGGTCCTGGAGCCGGCATCATCACGGTAAGCGACGTGACCGTAAGGCCCCTCACGAACCCGCGAGCACCTCGGCCAAGTGGATGGTGCGGACCGCCGCCCCGGATCGCGACAGCCAGCCGTCGAGCTGCAGCTGGCAGGACGGGTCACTCGACACGATGAAGTCGGCGTCCGTGCGGGCCAGGGAACCCGCCTTCACCTCGGCCATGGCGGTCGAGATCATGGGGAACTTCACGCTGAACAGTCCGCCGAAGCCGCAACAGCTCTCCGGTTCGTCACACTCCACGAGTTCGAGATCGCGGACGGCCAGGAGCAGTTGCCGAGGCTCGTCGCGGACCCGCAACTCCCTCAGCCCGTGACAGCCGTCGTGATACGTGACCCGGTGCGGAAATCGCGCCCCCACGTCGGTGACACCGAGTTTCTTGACGAGAAACTCCCCGAACTCGAACGTGCGGGCCGCCAGGTCAAGGGCCGCCGTCTCGTGCGGCGTGCCGGCGAGGAGTTGAGGATAGAAGACCCGCAGCATCGCCACGCAGGAGCCGCTGGGCCCCACGACCGCCTTCGCGCCGGCGAACACGCCGACGGTGCGAATCGCGATCTCCCGGGCTTCGTCCCAGTAGCCGGCATTGAAGCTCGGCTGGCCGCAACACGTCTGCGCCGGGCGGTATTCACACGTGTGCCCGAGCCGCTCGAGCACCGTCGCCACGGCCAGGCCCACCTGCGGCGCCAGCTGGTCGACGAAACAGGGAATGAACAGGTCGATCCTCATGCCGAGAGTGTAGCCCTGTCACAGGACACCATCATCGTCCCACCCCACAGGCCTGGAAGGCGGACGTGATCCGCACGAGGACCAGACACCGGGCGGCGGAGAAGCGTCACAATCCTGGCCCGAGTTCGCCCGCCATCACCCTGGAAGTGCAGCCACGATTTTTCAGCGACGGAGCCGTCCGCCCGCCCGGCGGCCGCACCCACTCATACCCGCCGTTCGACCGCGCGCACCAGCGCCGCCCCCATGTCTGCCGGACTCTCCGCGATCTCGATGCCGGCCTCCGCGAGCGCCGCGAGCTTGGCCTCGGCCGTGCCCTTGCCGCCGGAGATGATCGCGCCGGCGTGACCCATCCGCTTGCCCGGCGGCGCGGTGCGGCCGGCGATGAACGCGGCCACGGGCTTCGTGACGTGGTGCTTCACGTACTCCGCCGCCTCTTCCTCCGCCGAGCCACCGATCTCGCCCATCATCAGGATCGCGTGGGTGTCGGGATCGGCCTCGAAGAGGGCCAGAATGTCGATGAATGACGAGCCCACGAGCGGGTCTCCGCCCAGGCCCACGCACGTGCTCTGGCCGTGGCCAAGCTGCGTGAGCTGCCAGACCGCCTCGTAGGTGAGCGTGCCCGAGCGACTCATCACGCCCACGTGGCCGGGGGCGTGGATGTAGCCGGGCATGATGCCGATCTTGCACTCGGCGGGCGTGATCACGCCGGGGCAGTTGGGGCCGATCAGGCGACTCGCGGAATCCCGCACCACCGGCATCACGCGGGCCATGTCCATCACCGGGATGCCCTCGGTGATGGCGATGACCAGTTCGATCCCGGCGCCGACCGCCTCGAGGATCGCGTCGGCCGCGAATGCCGGTGGCACGAAGATCATCGTGGCATTGGCGCCGGTCGCGTCGCGGGCCTCGGCAACGGTGTCGAAAACGGGCAGGCCGGCGACGGTCTCGCCCCCCTTGCCCGGCGTCACGCCGCCGACCATCCGGGTGCCGTAGTCGAGGCACCCGCGGGTGTGGAATTCGCCCACCTTGCCGGTGATGCCCTGGCAGATCACGCGGGTATCACGATTGACGAGGATGCTCATGAATGCGGAGTGAGTGGGGTGTGATGGTCAGGCCCGGGCGGCGGCGACGACCTTCTTGGCGGCGTCGGTCAGCCCGTCGGCGAGGATGATCGACGTGCCGCTCGCGGCGAGGATCTTCTTGCCCTCCTCGACCTCGGTGCCCTCGAGGCGGACCACGAGGGGTACGGTGAAGCCGACCGTCTGCGAGGCCTCGACGAGGGCGGTGGCGATCGTCGTGCACCGCATGATGCCACCGAAGATGTTCACGAGGATCGCCTTGACGTTCGGGTCGGAGAGGATGATGCGAAAGGCTTCGGTGACGGCCTTGACGTCGGCGCCGCCGCCCACGTCGAGGAAGTTGGCCGGCTGTCCCCCATGAAGTTTCACGAGATCCATCGTGCTCATGGCCAGGCCCGCCCCGTTGACGAGGCAGCCGATCGTGCCGTCGAGTTTCACGTAGGACAGGCCAGCGGCCGCGGCCCTGATCTCCGCCGGCTCCTCCTCGGCCTCGTCACGCAGTGCCGCCACATTCTTGTGGCGAAACAGCGCGTTGTCGTCGAAGGTCATCTTCGCATCGAGGGCCACGAGCCCGCCGTCCTTCGTCAACACGAGTGGGTTGACTTCCACGAGCGACGCATCGAGGTCGACGAACGCGCGGCACAGTGCCCTGAAGAATGACTCCGCGTGTCGCCAACTCGCCGTGGGGAGTTTCAGCTTCGATGCCAGCAGCCGCGCCTGCCAGCCGGCCAGGCCCCGGTCGGCGTCGAAGGGCTCGGTGAGGATGAGGTCGGGAGTCTTCGCGGCGACCTCCTCGATGTCCATGCCGCCGGCGGTGCTGGCGATCAGGACGGGCGAGCCCGCCCGCCGATCGACGAGCACCGCACAATACAACTCGCGGTCGATGGCGCAGCCGCTCTCCACGAACACCTGTCGTACGATCTGGCCGTCCGATCCGGTCTGGATCGTGACGAGCGTCTTGCCGAGCAGCCCCTCGGCGATCCGCCTGGCGTCGGCGGCACTTTTCGCGAGTTCGACACCGCGTTGCTCGGAGCCCTTGACCTTCCCCTTGCCGCGGCCACCGGCATGGATTTGGGCCTTGACGGCGCACACGGGCGTTCCGAGCGTCGTGAAGGCCGCGGCCGCCTCGTCGGGCGACCGGGCGACGGTGCCCGCGAGCACCGGCACGCCGGCGGCCCGCAGGAGATCCTTGGCCTGATACTCGTGAATCTTCATGGTCGCGAATATCCCATGAACGACGCGACACGCAAGCGGGGAGGCCCGTCAGCCGAACATGGACATCCCGGCCCGTTCGTTCTGCATCCGCTGCCGCCAGTAGGGGGTCGTGCAGAGGAGGAGTTTGCCCGTGCCCTCGTACGAGTAGGCCAGACCCTGGCCCGAGAGCCAGTAACTCACGAACGACCTGGCCGGCCGCGTCACCCGCATGCGGATACCGCCCGTGCGGGCGATCACGAACGGCCCGTCGGCGACGAGGCGGTCGTTCGTGAGTTCGACCTCCTGCACCGGTCCGTCGACCGCGAGGACGACCTGCCCGTCCCCCTTGAGCGCCGTCTTGTACCAGAACAGCCCCTGGTCAGCCCACCAACTCGTCCACACGGACTCCCGATGCACGGATAGTTTGACCTCGCCGTCGCTCGCCCAGAAGCACTTCGTATCGAGGATCCATCGCTCGCCGGGCTGCACGCGAAAGATGTGGAACCCGCCGAGCGTGCTGTCGAGGTACACGCTGCCGGTGCCCTCGTACCGGGGCCGCAGGAGCGACTCTTCCGAAAACAGCGATACCCACCAGGCCTTGAGTGAGGGGAAGGGAACGTCCATCCGGATGTTCCCCTGCATGTGGTTGAGGGCCCCCTTTTCGGTGCGCACGTCGTCGTCGTCGAGATCGACGCGGACCCACCGCATCCCCTCGGTCGACTCGACCTCAAACGTCGCCATCGATCGCGACCTCCGGCCCGCGGGTGACGCCGTCCTTCGTCCAATCGACGCTCCAGCCAGGGAACGCCACCTGCGGATAGGGATCGGGATCGATCGGGCCCTGCTCGTGGACGATCTCGAACTGCCGGTCGGGGCGGATGCGGCCGATCCGGCACCACTTCGTGGTGTGCTGCGTCTTCGGGTCGAGCGTCACGGTGCCACCCGGCCCCGCGAACTCGAGCCCGTCGCGGAACGCCTGCCGCACCGCATCGGTCTCGAACGAACCGGCCTTCTCGACGGCGCGGGTCCAGAGGTGAAACAGGCACCAGTCGGGTTCCATCGGGTCGCCGGTCACGCGGTCGCGGCCAAACTCGTTGCGAAAGCCACGGATCCAGTCGCGGTTGGTCGGCGTGTCGATGCTCTGGAAGTAACTCGACACGGCATAGTGGCCGGTCACCTGCTCGGGCAGCAGGCTCCGCAGTTCATCCTCGGCGATGCTCGTCGAGATGACCGGCACCTTGGTCGGCTCGACTTTGGCGGCGGCCAGCGCCGCGAACAGGGCCATGTTCGAGTCGCCGTTGACGGTGTTGACGACGCAGTCGGCACCCGATGCGATGATCTTCTTGACGACGCCCCCGAAATCGCGATCGCCAAGCGGCCGGTAGGCCGCTCCGACGGGTTTCACGTCCTTCGTCGCGAGGTATTTCGAGGCGATGAAGGTGGCCGTCCGCGGATAGACGTAGTCGGAGCCCACGAAGAACGGCTTCCGGCGATTGCCGCCGGCTGGTCCGAGGAGCCAGTCGAGCGCCGGCAGCATCTGCTGGTTGGGCACCATGCCGCCGTAGATGCAGTATTTCGAGGACTCATTGCCCTCGTACTGGACGGCGTAGAACAGGAGTTTTTGAAACTCCTCGACGATGGGGATGACCGCCTTGCGGGCCGAGCTCGTCCAGCAGCCGAAGAGGGCGACGGCTCCTTCGTCGAGCAGTCGCGCCGCGACCGTGGCGAAACGCTCCGGCCGTGACCTCGGATCAGGGGCCCGGGCCACGAGTGTCCGGCCGAGCAGGCCGCCGGCCGCGTTGATCCGCTCGCACGCGTGGAGTTCGATGTCGCGCAGCGACGATGCGCTGATGGCCAGAGGCCCGGTCTGCGAGTGGAGGAGGCCGAGCGTCACCGTCGGCTGGCGGTGAGGCACGCCCAGCGAGCAGCCCGCAAACAGCGCCGGGGCGAGGGCCCGGGCCGCCGCGAGCGTGGCGGCGGTGCCGCCGCCGGCGACGAGATCGCGACGGGAGATCCGCCGATCGGTGGCGTGGCCGGGTCTCATGTCAATCCTCGTTCATCCTGGCATAGAGGGCCTCGAACGGCTCGGCCGAGATGCTCACGTCGCCACGGAAGGGCTGGTTCATGTCGAAGATGAGGTGGATCATCGTGCCGAGGTAGGCCGCCAGGATGCCCCCGAGGATGAGTTGCGTGATGAACCGCATGTCGAACATCCAGCACAGGAAGATGTTGAACACGGCCCCCAGGATCATCACCCACCACATCGAGGCTGGCAGCGACGACTTCACCGAGAAAAGCCGCATCTGCCGGGCCTCGAGAAATTCGTTGAGTTGGCGCAGCGCCTCGGCGTGGATGATCTCCTGGGCCGGCGTCTCGGGCTCGAACTCGAGCAGCCGGTCGTGGAAGGCGTCGGCCCGGATCGTGCCCTCCTCCGGGATGATCCCCCGCTGTTGGAGTGGCCAGGCATACCTGATCACGTAGCGGGCGTAGTCGCGGAGGAGCCAGCGGAGGTTCTGCGCGTGGGGCTCGGGATACCGGGAGACGTCCTCGTAGAGCGCGGCGAGCGCCGCGGCCTCGTGGGTGACGTTGGCGCCGGCGTCCGCCACGTTCTGGTAAGCGGTGACCGCGATCAGGCCGAGGAGCAGGCCGTAGAACACGCAGAAGCACGAGAGCACGTAGCCGACGATGTCGTTGGAGCCGGGCGTGCGCTTGACGAACTGCCGGAGCAAGGGCCGCACGAGGATCGAACCGATCCAATAGAACCCGACGAACGCGCCTATGAACAGGAGCGTCAGCCGCCCCTGCGGAATGTCGTAGAGCCAGTACCAGTTCTCGGGTTCGAACATCGCGGCGCATCCGAGCACGGGTCTTCTCGACCCTGTCGTGCCGATGGTACCAACGGCCGTGGCGGCCTGCACACACCGACGGTGGGCGGAATGCTCCGCTAGCGGACCTCCTCCCCTTCCAACGCATAGATCGCCAAATGCCTGCCGTCGGGGCCCTTGAGTTCGTCGAGCCGGAACGTGCCCGCGACGGCCACCGGCCGGATCGAGAAGTCGGCGGTCCTGCCGGGCACCATCCGCACCACGACGCAGTCATGGAGCGCGGCGCCAGGGCCGAAACAGCACTCTTGGTTGTCGCGGACGAGCACGAACTGCGTGAGGCCGGCCTGCTGGAAACTCGGCAGGATGTAGCCCCGGATGCGGATCCGCGTGCCATCGAGGGCCTGCACCGTGTCGGTGAGCACGTCACGCGTGAAGGCGGCGTCCTTCTCCAGCTCGAGTTTGAGGTCGTCGAACGTGGTCTCGCGCGGGTTTGCCGCGCGGGCCGGCGTGGACGGGATCGCATCCGGCGCCCGCGGCGCCGCCCGCGGGCCGCACCCTGCGACGGCGACGAGTACGGCGAATGTGGCCAGCCGGCTCCGGGTGGACTCCATCGGCATGCCCGCGGCGGCGTTCAGCGCCGCTCGGCGGCCTCGAGGTGGTAGAGCACGCCGCCGCCGATCTCGGGCGCACCCGCGGGCCGCACCTGGAATCGACCGGCGATCTTCACGAGCCGCTGGGTGAAGTCGATGCCACGGGGATCGGCGAGCGACACGAGCACGCGGTCGGTGATCTTGGGGTTGCCGCCGAAGCAGCAGTCGCCCTGGTCGCGGACGAGCAGGAACTGCACGATGCCATGCTGCCGGCTACCGGGATACATGTAGCCCTTGAGTAGGACGTCGCGGCCGGCGAGGGCGAGCGCCGTCTCCGGCACGGCAGTCGGCGGATCACCCTCGGCTGGCTGCAAAAGCGCGTAGGAGAGCCGCTCGAAGCCCGGCGGCAGTTCCGCCGTGTAGACCATCGAGAGCCGTGCCAGGCCACCGATCAGGCATGCCGCGCCGACGCACATCGCACCGACCGCCAGCGGCCGTCCCGTGAGTTCGTGCGGCCGCCGTCGAATGTCGCCAAGCGCCACCGAGCCGAGCACGAGCGCCAGGATCGGCACCACGGCCAACCACCAGTCGAAGAATGCGAGCGGGGCGAAGGCGGCCAGTGCCGCAGCGGCCAGCGCCACGCCGGAGAGGGCGCGGTAGGCGTCGGCGTCGGCCGGCGTCGGCGGCCGGCCGTCGCGTGACCGCGTTCGCGACTCGAAGAGACCGGTTGCCATCACGTCACGTCCTCGGCGCGAGATCTCCCGGCCGGACCGGATGCCGGCCGTCGCAGCAGCATCCTTGCCAGGGCGGCGACCACGAGCACGACGGTGGCACAGGCGACCCACATCCACCAGGCCGATCCGGACGGAGCGGAGTCCATGGCAGGGGCAGCACCGGCCGGATCGGGCACTGCACCGGGCAGTGAGTCGGTGGCCTCCTCGTCGCCGAGCACGGGCGCGACGCGGGACGCCAGCGCCGCGTCGTCGGCGGTGGCTGCCACTGGAGCGGCACTCGCGGCGCCGCCGTCGGCACCGTCATCGGCGGCCGGAGGGCTCGCACCGCTCGTGCCGGCGACCACGCCCGCCAGGCCGGCCAGCGTGGCGGCACGGCGCACCGCCTCCGGATCGATGGTCTCGAGTTCCCGCACGGCCGCCGCGGCCTCGGGAAGCGGGCAGGCCCGGAGATAGTTCACGACCGGCTCGCGGACGAAGATCGTGTCCGCCTCGGCCTCCTTGAAGAGCCCCACCAGCCGATCGATGACCGACCAATCCTGCCAGCGGGCGAGATCGGCGATCACGAGGTCGGCGAGTTTGGGCTCGTCGAGCAGGATGCGGAGCGAGTGAAGCACTCGGTCGCGGGGCACGAGGTCGGTCTCTTCGCCCAGGAATCGCAGGGCCATCACCGCCGCATACGTCTCGGCGAAGGGCACGTCCCGACCCTGCCGCTGCAGAAACAGCCGGTCCACCACGTCGAGCGCCTCCGGCCCGCGGAGCGCGGCGTAGCAGGCGATGAGCGCATCGAGCCCGCTGCGGGCCTCGGTCTCGTCGGGGGCGAGTTCGGTCCCCACGAGCAGCCGTTCGATTCGCCGTGCGTCATCGGGCCCGCCGCACACGCCGAGCATCGTGGCGTAGAGCCGGCGGCGGTTGGCCTGAACCTTCGGGTTCTCGATCCAGGTCAGCAATCGCTCCGGATGCATCCGGGACTTCAGCCCCTTCACGTCGGCGTAGGGGGCGACGGCGAACTCGTCGTAGGCGTCGCGGGCGAGCGTGTCGTCGGCGTCCTCGAGATAGTCCTGGAAGAAGGCCAGTCGGTCGGGACCCTTCTCGGGGAGTGCGGAGAGTTTTTCCAGGTATTCCACCGCCCGGTCGCTGACGCTGACGGGACTCGACCAGATGAGGTTCGGTGGCTCCACGCCGAAGAGCAGCGCCAGCGTGCCGACGGGCTTCGGCTCGAGCATGATCGTCTCGATGCCGCCGCCGTCCGCCCCGGCCAGGCCCGCGGCGGTGACAAGATCGCCTCCCTTGAGAGCCTTCACGACCTCGAACCTCGCCTTCGGCAGCGGCCCCTCGGCCCGTGGCTGGAGCGCCGCGGCCGGCGGCGGTTCGACGAGTTTTGCGATCACGGCCGCCTGGCTCTGGGCGATTTCCTGCGCGAACGTCAGCGACACCGCCGAACAAAATGGGCAGGCGCGGGCGATGCCGGTGAGCGCAGCGATGAACGCGAACGCGACGACGATGGATGCGGGACGATGCATGCCCCGATTCTATGGTCCCTGAGGTATTCCTTGCGCCTCTGTCCCATGGAGAGGCCGCCTGCAGGCCGGGTGCGGCTCAGGTGGGAGTCGGATGCCATGCGATCCGCCTGTCGGACGGGTAGGATTCAGCTGCGACCCGACAGACGGGTGTGGATCCCAGACTTCAGCCGGAGAACATGTCGTGCCATTGTCCCGCCGTGATTTCGTCGATGGTGCCCTGACGCTCGCTGCGGCGGCGCTCGCCCGCGGGGGGTTCGGTGGGGAACCCGCGGCCGCCGATCCGGCCGACGGAGCGGATGATGCGATCCGCGTCGCGGTGATCGGCGTGAACGGCCAGGGATCCAAACACGTCGCCGAACTGCTGCGCACGCCCGGCGTGCGGCTCGTGGCCGTGTGCGACTGTGATCCCGGCGCCTACGAGCGGCTCGTGGCCGAGCGGTTCGCGGAGGGGACGCCCCCTGACTACGTGGCAGACGTCCGGCGCCTCTTGGACCGAAAGGACGTCGATGCCGTCACCATCGCCACGCCAAACCACTGGCATGCGGTGATGGCCGTGTGGGCGATGCAGGCCGGCAAGGATGTCTACGTCGAGAAGCCCTGCAGCCACAACGTCGAGGAGGGCCGCGTGATCACGCAGTGGGCCCGCACGCTCGGTCGGATCTGCCAGATGGGCGTGCAGAGCCGGAGCATGACGGGCACCCGCGAGATGATGGAGTTCGTGAAGTCCGGAAAGGTCGGGCCCGTGAAGGCGGCCCATGCCGTCTGCTTCCGGGAGCGCAGGAGCATCGGTCTGGTCGACACGCCGGCCCCGATCCCGCCAGGACTCGACTTCGACCTCTGGGCCGGGCCGGCGCCGAAGGTCGTGCCGATCCGCTCCCGGCTCCATTACGACTGGCACTGGACCCACGTCACGGGCAACGGCGACCTCGGCAACCAGAATCCGCACGAGATTGACAAGTGCCGCTGGGCCCTCGGCAAGCACGAGTTTCCGCGGCGGGTCGTGAGCCTTGGCGGGCGATTGGGCTACGTCGACAACGGCGACGTGGCGAACATGCAGGTGACGATCTACCAGTGGGACGATGCCGTGCTCGTGTCGGACGTCCGCGGCCTGCCGGTGAAGACGCCGGTCACCTACGGCCTTCCGGGGAAGCATTCGCTGAAGGGCGCTGCCGCCGTGCTGTACGGCACCGAGGGGTTCGTGGTCTGCCCGAATTACCACGCTGCCGCGGCCTTCGACTACGACGGTCACGAGATCGCGAAGTGGGATGCCGGAAGTTATCAGCAGCACTTCGCCAACTTCGTGAAGGCGGTGAAGAGCCGCCGCCGCGAGGATCTGCACCTCGACATCGAGGAAGGACACCTCTCGAGCGCGCTGGCCCACCTCGGCAACGTCTCATGGGCGCTGGGCCGGCCGGCGGCCCTCGACGCCCGGCCGACGCTGGCGGCCTCCGATCCGCACGTCAGGGCATCGCTCGACACCTTTCTGACGACCCTGCAGGAGAACGCGGTGGACGTGGCGGCGACGAAGTTCCTGTTGGGCCGCGAGCTCGTGCTCGACCCGGCCACGGAGCGGTCGAGCGACGCCGAGGCCAACGCCCTGTTCGGCCGTGAGTATCGACGCGGCTACGAGCTCCCGCGGGTCTGACACGGATCCCACGTGATCCCCGCGCGTCACCGCGCCTGTCCCGGCGTCGGGGAGGCCCGTGCCGTCTCGCTCGGACGTTCGCGACGGGCGTCGTGCCCGTCGCTCACTCGATGCTGGCCAATCGCAGCACGCATTGCGGAGCGCGGGCAGCAACGCCGGCTCGACGGCCCGGGCATCCCCGCCGCCTCGCCCCACGGAAGCGAGGAAGGATCGGGTCCGGCCGGGCGGTCGGCGGCCGCTCACAACCACCTGGCGACATCGGTGCGATAGGCCGACAGGGCTGGGATCAAGGCCGCGAGGATGGCGAGCCCCACGAGGAGAGGCACGAGGAGCAACTCGGCCGGAGCCGCCGAGAAGAAGCCCACGTGCACGCCCGCCTGGGCGGTGACCCACGGCGCGATCGCGGCCACGATGCCGTGGCCAAGGGCCCAGCCGGCGAGGCCGCCGATGCCGGCGAGGAGCACCGCCTCGAGCAGGACGCAGGCCAGCACCTGTCCGCGACCGGCCCCGAGGGCCCGCATGATCGCGACGTCGCGGCTGCGCTCGAGCGCCGAGCCGACCATGCTCACGAGGATGCCGACCGCGGACACGACGACGACGAGCACGGTGACGAGCAGGAGCAGCAACTCGAGCGGTCGCACGAAGAGATCGAGGAGTTGCCGCATCTCGCGGACGGGCATGGCGGCCTGGGCGTCGCGGCCCTCGTTGAGCGTCCGCGACAGTTCCATGGCCATGAGTTCCGGGGGCAGGCCCGGCGGCGCCGCGGTTTCCACGAGGATCGCCGTCACCTCGCGTGCGGCGTAAGGCAGGAGCCCCGGTGCGGGAGCGACGCCGTCGGCGTCGGGACTCTCACCCGTGGGTTTGGCGTGACCGTCTTGGAGATAAAACCCTTCCATGTTGACGTACACGCCACGATCGACGGGCGTGCCGGTACGGGCGAGCACGCCGGTGACGCGGAACGGATCGTGGATCTTCGTGGGATCGGCGCCGTGCTGCGGCGCGATGTCGGCGCCGACATCGAGGCCGAGCCGCGCCGCGACCTCGGCGCCGATGACCGCGGTGTAGAGATCCTCGTCGCGGAAATTCGTGCCGGCGGAGAAGGCAAAAGGCTTGCCGTCGCCGCCGGTGAGCCGCTCGAAGTAGGCCCGGTTCGTGCCCACGACCCGGTAGCCCCGGTAGTAGTCGCCCATGCAGATCGGGATGGTGGTGCGCACGCTCGTCGCGAAGCGACCAGCCCGGCCGTCCCGCCGGGACTCCGCCGGCAGGAACTCCTCGTAGAGGGCCCACGGCACGTTCTCGATCGGCCGGCTGATGAGATAGACGCTGTTGAGCACCAACTGCAGCGGACTTCCCTTCGCCCCCACGATCATGTTGTAGCCCAGTCCCGCCCCCGACGCGAAGGCCCGCGTGACCACGCCCGACACCACGAGGGTGGCCACGACGAGCGCCACGCCGAGCGCCAGCGACAACGCGGTCAGCGCACTTTGCAGCGGCCGCTGCCGGATCGATCTCCAGGCGATGCCGAGCAGCGTCATGGTGTCGGTCGGCACAGCCGTCCGTGAGGGGCGAGGCCGAATGCTCGTCGTCGATCAGCCATGGGACGCCCTCGCGTGTGCGGCCGCCCGGTTGAAGTCCTCGAGCCGGAGCCGCCGGGGAAACTCGGCTGCCACCGTCGGGTCGTGCGTCACCACGAGCAGGGCCACACCCTGCTCGGTGCAGGTGTCGCGCATGAGGTCGATCACCTGGCGTCGGTGACCGGCGTCGACGCTGGCGGTGGGCTCGTCGGCGAGCACGGCCCGTGGCCGGTTGGCGAGCGCGCGTGCCACCGCCACCCGCTGCTGTTGGCCGATCGAAAGTTGCGCCGGTCGATGGTGGAGTCGGTGGGACAGCCCGACCGCGGCAAGCAGGTCGGCGGCCCTCCAGCGGTCGGGCCGCGCCGATCCGAACGACATGGCGACGAGCACGTTTTCCAGTGCCGTGAAACCGGCAAGCAGGTTGAACTGCTGGAACACGAGGCCCAGCGTGTCGGCCCGGAGCCGGTCGCGCCGGGCCTCGGGGAGCCGCGTGATGTCGATGCCGCCGATGCTCACCCGGCCGGCGTCGGGGCGCATGATCCCGGAGATCACGTGGAGGAGCGTCGATTTGCCGGAACCGCTCGTTCCCTCGAGCGCGCACTGCTCCCCCTCGGCGAGGGCGAACGACGGGATGTCGAGCACGTCGGCCCGCTCACCGTCGGGCATGACGAATGATTTGCGGACGGCCTCGAGCTCGATGACGGAGGCGTTCATGGCGGGGCCGATCCTACCGCGCCGCGGCCGCGGGCCCGCCGATTGAGCGGCCGGCGGCGCGGCGTGTATATTCCGCATCCTTCCGCGGCGGCCGCCGCGACAGCCCCACCCTCCGGGAGACACCCTCGTGCCCATCCGCGTCGGCATCAACGGCTTCGGCCGCATCGGTCGCCTCACCTACCGTGCCATCTACGAGAAGTACGGCCTGAACGGCGACGTCCAGGTGGTCGCCCTCAACGACCTCACCGACGCCAAGACCAACGCCCACCTCCTCGAGTTCGATTCCAACTACGGCCCCTTCAAGGGCCGGGTCGGCTACGAGGGCAACGACCTTTCCGTCGATGGCAAGAAGATCCACGTCTTCGCGGAGAAGGATCCCGGCGCGATCCCATGGGGCAGTCAGGACGTGCAGATCGTCGTCGAGAGCACCGGCTTCTTCACCGACGCCACCAAGGCCGTCGCCCACAAGCGCGACAGCGTGAAGAAGGTCGTGATCTCGGCCCCGGCCAAGAACGAGGACCTCACGATCGTGCTCGGCGTCAACAACGACATGTACGACCCGAAGAAGCACCATGTCATTTCCAACGCCTCGTGCACCACGAACGGCCTCGCGCCGGTGGCCAAGGTGCTCCACGAGACCTGGGGTATCGATCGGGGCCTGCTCACCACGGTGCACGCCTACACGAACTCCCAGAAGACGGTCGACACGGCCGCCAAGGATCTGCGCGACGCACGGGCCGCGGCGATGAACATCGTCCCCTCGAGCACCGGTGCCGCGAAGGCCGTGGGGCTCGTGATCCCGGCCCTGCAGGGCAAGTTCACCGGCATGGCATTCCGGGTGCCGACGCCGACGGTCAGCGTGGTCGACTTCACGGCCATCCTCACCAAGGAGGCCTCACCTGCCGACATCAACGCCGCCATGAAGAAGGCGGCCGAGGGGCCGCTCAAGGGCATCCTGCGATACACCGACAAGGAACTGGTCTCGACCGACCTGCGGGGTGATCCGCACAGCTCGATCTTCTCGGCCGTGGACACGATCGGCCTGGGCAACTTCGTCAAGGTGGTGAGCTGGTACGACAACGAGTGGGGCTACTCGAACCGCGTCGCCGACCTGCTCAATTTTCTGGAAGACCGCGGGCTCTGACGTTCGCGCCCGCGGAGCCTCTCGGCAGGCCTGCGCCACCCTGATCGGTGGAGCCGCAGCAAGGGGGGACTCCGCGGGCTGCGGAACGCCGTCGCGTGCGACCACCGCGGGTCGGAGCTGGTTACCGCGCCACGATGGTGGCATCGGCCTCGACGGGTTCGCCATCCACCGGAACCATCCGCACGGCCACGCGCACGTGGCTGCCGGCCGGTGGCCGACCCGGCCAGGGCAACTGGAAGGCCAGGCCGCGCTGCCGCGACGTCCGTCGGAAGCGGGTCAGGGTCTCCTCGGCCGGGATGTCCCAGCGGGCGATCGGCGTGGCCTCGCCGGTCGTCGCGTCGGTGCCGGCGGCGGCGTCGAACACCGCGATCGACACGGGCCCGGCCACCGCGACCAGCCGTTCCTCGGCATCCCGCGGCTCGAAGACCACCGCCAGTCCGTCGCTCGCCCCGTCGCCGTCCGCGTCGAGGCATGATGTCTGCGCGGCGTTGACGACCAGGTGCGTGGCCAACCCGGCATCGGCGACGAGTTCCTCGTGAGACAGTCGCCGCACGTCGCCGCCTCCGGCGGGCGGCGGCAGGGAAAGCCCCTGCTCCCCGCCCGTCGCCGGGGGCACGGCCGATGTTCGCGGTGACGATGGCGCCTCGCCCGGCAGTGGCGGCACACCCTCGAGACGGGGCGGTGCGAGCGGGGCGGTAGGAAGGCCGTCGTTCGGCTGCGCGGGGATCTGGAGCGCCGGCGGTACCGTCACGGCTGCGGGCACCCCGGCCCGTGGTCTGGCCGGCGTGGCTCGCGGTGCGGCCGAGTCGCCGTCGCTCATGCCCAACTGCCGCTTGAGGCTGGCGTTCTCGCCGGTGGATCGCTCGAGGCGGGCACAGGCGGCCTGGAGTTCGTCCTGCAGTTGGTAGATCTGGTCTTCCTGGTAGCGGAGTTCGCGTTCGAGCAGTTGCTGATTCAGATCGCTCTTGCAGCCGACGAGGCAGGCGGTTGCGATGGCCGCCGCGCAGCCGACGGCTCGGGAGAGGACCCGGGGCCAGTCTGCACCGCGCGACATGCGGAAACGCTCCGGAGACGACCCGCGGAGAGGCGGGCCGGGGCCGCCCTCGCGGGGCGGGAACCGTACCGGCTGGGGCGGGCCGCGTCCATGGGGACCGGCCATGCTCGAGGAGCCGGTGGACGGCGCAAGGGGCGCAAGCGGCGCAAGGATGCGGTGACTGAATGACACGGATCCCACGTGATCCTCGGGCGTCACCGCGCCTGTCCCGGCGTGGCGGATGCCCGTGCCGTCTCGTCCGGACGTTCGCGAAGGGCGTCGCGACCTTCGCTCACTCGATGCTGCCCTGACTTCGCAATCCCTGCTGCGCTCGGCCAGCAACGCCGGCTCCATGGCACGGGCATCCCGAGGCCATCCGTGAACGTCCCGCGAGAGGGTGCGGGCAGGCCCGAGCCGGTTGGGCGCTCCGCCGTGAGAACCGTGTCAGCCGGCCTTCCCACCCGGCATCCGCTCGATCACCTCGTCGATGAGGCGGTAGTCGAGGGCTTCCTGGGCCGACATGAAGCGGTCGCGGTCGGTGTCCTGCTCGATCTTCTCGAGGGGATGCCCCGTGTGCTTGAGCAGGATCGCGTTGAGCTTCTGCTTGACGTTCTTGAACTCCTTGGCGTGGATCATGATCTCCTCGGCTGTCCCCTCCATGCCGGCGAGCGGCTGGTGGATCATGATTCGGGCGTTGGGCAGGGCGCGACGCTTGCCCTTCGCGCCGGCAGTCAGGAGCACCGCCCCCATCGAGGCGCACTGGCCGATGCAGTAGGTGGCCACGTCGCAGGTCACGAACTGCATGGTGTCATAGATGGCGAGGCCCGCCGTCACACTGCCGCCCGGCGAATTGATGTAGAGGTGGATGTCGCTCTTCGGGTCGTCCGACTGAAGGAAGAGCATCTGGGCGACGATCGCGTTGGCCACCTCGTCGTTGACCTGCGAGCCCAGGAACACGATGCGGTCCTTGAGCAGGCGACTGTAGATGTCCATCGCCCGCTCTTCGCGGCCGCTCTTCTCGATCACGTAGGGAATGAGGGGCATGGCGTGGGTCTGGGGGTGGCGGGGCGACGATTCAGTCCTTGTCCTTCTCGTCCTCGGCGACGGGCGGCTTCGTGAGCACGTCGTCCACGAGGCCGTAGTCCTTCGCCTCCGTGGCGGTCAGGTAACGGTCGCGATCGGTGTCCTTGGCAATCCGCTCGATCGGCTGGCCGGTGTGGGCGGCGAGGATCTCGTTGAGAACCGCCCTGGTCTTGATGATCTCGTCGGCCTGGATCTCGATGTCGCTCACCTGACCGCCGACCTGCCCGTAGGGCTGGTGGATCATCACCTTGGCGTGCGGCAGGGCGAATCGCTTCCCCTTGGCCCCGCCGGCCAGCAGCACGGCCCCGCCACTGGCAGCGAGGCCCACGCAATAGGTGGCCACCGGGCACGACAGGATCTGCATGGTGTCGTAGATCGCCATGGTGGCCGTGACGCTGCCGCCGGGGGAATTGATGTAGAAGTGGATGTCTTTCCGGCGATTCTCGCTCTGCAGATACAAGAGCTTCATCACCAATTCGTTGGCGTTGCCGTCGTAGATCTCGCCCTGCAGCAGGATGATGCGATTTTCGAGCAGCAGGTCGCCGAGCGTCATGGTCCGCTGCCGCTGGTAGTCGCGGTAGGCGGAGGAGGCGGACGGCGTGACGGTGCGGTCGGGCATGGGGTTCTCGATGCGGCGTCGGGCGACGGGACGGGACGCGGTCACGAGCCGCGCCGCGTGCCCGGCAGGGGCGTGGGCTCGGCCTGGGTGGCCGTGGGGATCTCCTCTTCGCCCACGACGCTGCCGCAGACGGCGTGGTCCACCGCCTCGGCATCGGCCTTCTGGAACTCGAACGGCACGTCCTTGAAGCTGGCGTGAGACGTGACGAGGTCGACCGTCTTCCGCTCGATGATCTGGTTGCGGAGCACGTCCATGAGCCCACGCCGCTCGAGGCTCGCCCGCACGCGCCGCGGCGGCTCTCCCGACTGGGCGGCGATGGCGCGGATCTCCTCGTCATAATCGGCCGGCGTGTCTGCGATCGACTCGTCCTCGGCGATTCGTTCGAGAATGAAGTGTTCCTTGAGCGCCCGGGCGGTGCTCGCGAGCACCGTCTGCCGCAGTTCGTTGACATGCCGCCGGATCGCGTCGTCGTCGAAGCCGCTTCGCCGCAATTCGAGGATCGCCCGCTCGAGCTCCCGTTGGGCCTGTCGCTTGAGCAGGGCCGGGGGCAGATCCCAGCCGGCGGATGCCGTCAGCGCCTTGGCCACCTGCTGCCGCACCTGACGGCGACGGTGGTAGGCGAGCTGATTCTCGAGCTGCCGCTGCACCGCCTCGCGGAGGGCCTCCTCCGACTCGAAACCACCGAGCTCATCCAGGATCGCGGGCGTCAGTTCCGGCAACTCGTGTTTCTTGACCTCGAGCACCTCGATCTCCATCGAGACGTCCTTGCCGCGAAGCTCCTCCAGGGCCGCTTCCTCGGACACGCGCACGGTGGCCTTTTGCTTCGTGCCGGCCTTCGCTTGCGCCAGCAGGCCGTCGAATCCCGGCAACTCGGCGTCGGCGAAGGAGAGCTTCGGTCGGACGACGATCTCGATCTCGTCGGCCCGCGAGATCTCCCGATCACCATCGGTGAAGCGGAGGTTCGCGACGACGAGGTCGCCGACCTGCGGCGCGGCGTCGCTGGGAACGAAGCGCCCCCGCTCTCGCAGCAGGTTTCCGAGGGCGTCTTCCACGTCGGCCGCGCCGATCTCGCGGACAGGTCGGCTGATGGACAGCCCCTTCCACTGCGGCATCTCGAACTCGGGCCGAACCTCGATCGAAAACTCGAAGGTCATCGGCCCGGAGTCGGGCAGCAGCACCGCGGCGACGTCGAGCTCCGGCTCGCTGATCGGCGCGAGCTTCTTCTGTTCGGTCACCTGCGTCATCGCGTCGGCCAGCAGTTTGGTGCGGATCTGCTCGGCCAACTCGGTCTTGAACCGGCTGCCCACGAGCCGCCGCGGGGCACGACCCGGGCGGAATCCCGGCAGGAGGGCCGTCGGCACCAACTCGGCCACCGCCTTTTCGCGGTAGCGGTCGATGTCCTCTCGAGGCACCGTGACCTTCACCCGTCGCTGGCAGGTCGACACTTCGTCGATCGCGACGTCGAGCGAGAGCGGAGGCAGGGAGTCATCGCCCGCGGTGGCGGGCTCGGCGACGGCGGACGATTCGGGAGGCACCATGGGCGAGAGGGCGGCCGGAGGAGTTGGGAAGACGAGGATGGAAAGCGGGTGATGGGATTCGAACCCACGACAACCACGTTGGCAACGTGGTGCTCTACCAACTGAGCTACACCCGCGCGGCATCCGGCCGCAGGGGCCGGCCATCCGGAAGCCCCGCGATTATAGGGTGGAACCGGGGTGCCGCAAGATGCGGCGGCCCGCGTGGCGGCCCGGCCGTCGCCGCGCGGCGCACGGCCCGCATCCGGGGGTAGACTCGATGGGACACGTTCGCCGAATGGTCGTTCG
Source organism: uncultured Planctomycetaceae bacterium (assembly GCA_903919035.1). Classification (GTDB taxonomy): domain Bacteria; phylum Planctomycetota; class Planctomycetia; order Pirellulales; family UBA1268; genus QWPN01. The sequence goes on from CAIXGY010000269.1 coordinate 19,288, forward strand.
CGGGATTCGAGTCGGCCCCGCGATGGGCGACACGTCGACGGCGTGCCTCCGGGTCAGGTTCCATGCACGTTCGCCGCGTCACCGTCCGCGACTTGGCGGCCGCGAAGCGCGACGGCCGCCCGCTCACGATGGTCACGGCCTACGACTGGCCGACCGGCCGGCTCGCGGACGAGTCGGGAGTGGACTGCGTGCTGGTGGGCGACAGTGTGGCGATGGTCGTGGCCGGCCGCACGTCGACCATTCCGGCCACGCTGGAGCAGATGATCTACCACGGGGAGATCGTCGCCCGCGCCGCCACGCGGGCGCTGGTGGTGGTGGATCTGCCGTTTCCACTGCAGCACCTCGGAGTGCGCACGGCGATCGAGAGTTGCGCGCGGATGCTCAAGGAGACCGGCTGCCAAGCGGTGAAGCTCGAGGGCACTGCGGGGCAGGCGGAGGTCATCGCGGCGATCGTGGCGGCCGGCATCCCGGTCATGGGTCACGTGGGGCTGCGACCGCAGGCCGTGCATCAACTCGGCGGCTATCGCATGCAGCGCGACGTCGAGCAACTCCTCGGCGACGCCCGTGCCGCCGCCGACGCGGGGGCGTGCGCCGTGGTGCTCGAGTGCATTCCAGCGGAGGCCGCCCGCGAGATCACGGCGGTGGTGGGCATCCCCACGATCGGTATCGGCGCCGGTCCGCACTGTGACGGTCAGGTGCTCGTGATGCACGACCTCGTCGGCCTGTCCGACCGCGTGCCGAAGTTCGTTCGCGGCTACGCCGATGTGAAGACGGCGAGCGCGGAAGCCCTCGCCCGCTGGCGGGCCGACGTCGAGCGCCGCGTGTTCCCCGGGCCCGCCGAGACGCTCGGCTGACCCTGCCGGCGCCGCAGACCACGCGGCACCGATCACCGCGCTATCCCGCACCGGCGTCGCTCGCGGCACGCTTCACGCGCCGCCCGGGCGTCACCGGCGACGTCGTGGTCTTGCGATCCCGAGGCGTCACGACGCCGGCATCACCACTTCGTCGGAGATGACGACGGGCTTGCCCGTCGTCACGCCGGCGGGCGTCGGCAGCGCGGAGGCGGCAGGAGAGCCGCCCGGGCCACCCGGCGCACCCATCGTCGCCGGCATCGGCATGCCCCCTTCCACGACCGCCCCGCCGCCGCACGAGTCGCAGCCTGCCGTCGCCGGCGGGCACGCGTTGGGGCAGCCGGCATTCTGGCCGCAGATCCGCGGCGCGGCCGCCTGCGCCGCCGCGCCCGGCGGCACGAATCCCGGGGGCAGATGACCGAAGCACTTCTCGTACTTCCAGACCTCGAGCGCGATGTAGCGCTCCGAGAGCGTCTTGCAGCCCACCAGGCTGCTGGTCACCAGGGCCACCGCGGCCCACACCATGAGCCGGCCGGTCCACTCCGTCGCACGCATCGCTCCGTCTCCTCGCCGCGGGCACCGGGACAAGACGTCGGCGGGTCCTGCCGACGGGCCTTCGACGCCGCGGGGACGGTTCGAAGCCTCGCAACGCTACCCCATGTGGAGCGCGCGGCAAGTTGGCGGCGCGTGTGTCCGGAGAGGACGTGCGACGAACCGGGTGAGGATGTGACGATCGTGCCGAACAGCGGGGGTGGGTACGGCTCGGTTGCGGCCGACGCCCGCGAGCGTCCGTCAGCCCTTGCGATGCCGAATGCGGGCCCGCATCCGCCGCTTTTTCTGGCCGAGTTTGCGGCGGCCTTTGCCTGTTTTCTTGACGCCCATGAGACTTCCTGAAGCCGCCGTGGCCGGAGTAACTCCGGCCGAATTCCGGCGGCCACGTTGTAAGATGTTTCCGCCCTGAATTTCAAGCGGTCGCGGTGCCGTCCGTCGCGATCGCTCGGCTCGAGCGTCTGCATGATCGTCCTGTTTCCCACCTACGCGCGGCGGTTGCCCGATGGGCGGTGGGCGGCCCGCGTCGAGGGCATGGTGACCCGGCCGCTGCCGGAAAAGAGCCGTCGCCGCACGTTGGCCGTGGCGGTGCTGCGGCGACTGCTCGACCTCGACGAGGGGCAACTCGAATCGGAGATATTCCGCCGCCGTGCCGAGGCCTTCCTGTTTCAACGGGTGGCCGGGAGGCGGGTCGGGATCCGCGTGGCTGGCCGCGATGTCACCGTCGCCCAGACCGACAAGGCGGGCCACTTCCGCGCGGAGATCGAACTCGACGACGGCGCGGTGGCGGCCGCCGGCCGTCGGGTCGAGTGTGCTGCCGAGGCCGATCCCGCAGAGGAGCCGCCGGTCGGTGGGCCTGCCGGCGGGGTCATCGAGTGCGTCGAGGGATCCGGCGCGTCGGTGATTTCCGACATCGACGACACCGTCAAGGTGACCAACGTCGCCGATCGTCGCGAGCTCCTCCGCAACACCCTGCTGCGCGAGTTTTTCCCGGTGCCGGGCATGGCCGATGTGTTCCGCGGCTGGCGCGACGCTGGCACGGCGTTTCATTACGTCTCGGCGAGCCCGTGGCAGTTGTCGCCGTGCCTCTGTGGATTTCTCGCTGCCGCGGGGCTCCCCGCGGGCTCGATGCACCTCAAACTCTTCCGCCTCAAAGACTCCACGCCCCTGCGGCGACTGCCGTCGAGGAAGCGCTCGAAGCGGCGGGTCATCGAGCAGATCATGGCCGACTTCCCAGGCCGCCGCTTCCTGCTCGTGGGCGATTCGGGTGAGCGTGACCCGGAGGTCTACGCCGCGGTCGCGAAGCGGCGGCCGGCCCAGGTCGCCGGCATCGCCATCCGCCTCGTCGCGGCGCACGCGCCGGCGCACAAAGTCCGCGAACGTCTCGCGGCGCTGGGACGCAAACTACCCGCCGGCGGCCTCACCGTGTTCGAGACGCCAGAGGAACTGGCCGCCCGTCACGGACTGTCGAACGCGTTCTGGTAGTGCTCGACGACGGGCCTGCGCCCCGCGCCGAACGTGACGGCCACCACGTCGATCCGCACCGAGCAATCCTCGAGCCGATGGCGGCGGATGTAGGCCAGGGCGAGATCAGCGATCCGGCGCTGCTTGGCGAAGCCAACCGTCTCGGCCGGGTGGCCATGGGACGTGTCGCTGCGGGACCGGACCTCCACGAATACGACCGTCCGGCCATCGAGGGCCACGATGTCGATGTCTCCGCGGAGCACCCGTTCGCGGCGGCCCACGATGCGGTAGCCGAGGTCCGCGAGGTAGCGGGCCGCTGCGTCCTCCCCGCGGCGGCCGAGGTCGTCGCGGGGCGAGGCCATGCGTCAGGCCTTCGCGGCGGCCTTCTTTTTGGGCGCCTTCGCGGCCTTGGCGGCCGGCGCGGCCACGACGTCGTCCCGCTTCTCGCGGAGTCGCGTCGACTTGCCAGAGCGGTCGCGGAGGTAGTAGAGCTTGGCGCGGCGCGAGACGCCCGACCGCTTCACTTCCACCTTGGCGATCTTCGGCGAGTGAATCGGAAACTTCCGCTCCACGCCCTCACCCGCCACGATCCGGCGGACGACGAACATCTCCCTGCTCCCGGCGCCGCTCTTGGCGATCACGACGCCGTTGAAGATCTGGATCCGCTCCTTCTCCCCTTCGAGGATCCGGGTGTGGACGTCGACCGTGTCGCCGATGGCGAACGCGGGGGGCTGGCTCTTGAGACTCGGGGCCTCGACGGCGGCGAGGATCGTACGGTTCATGACGCGCTCCTGTGGGGCTGGTGTGCGGAAGCAGATCGTTCGGAATGGTGTTCGTGGCGCCGCGTGGCCGCGAGGGCCTGCTCGTGCCGCCAGCGGGCGATTCGGGCGTGGTCGCCGGAGAGCAGCACGTCGGGCACGGTGAGGCCACGGAACTCGCGGGGTCGGGTGTATTGCGGTCCTTCGACGAGCCTGTCGGTGCCGGAGAAAGAGTCCTGCCGCGCGCTCTCGTCGTCGCCGAGCACGCCGGGCACGAGCCGCGCGACGGCATCGACGACCACCATCGCGGCCACCTCGCCGCCGGACAGGACGTAGTCGCCAACCGAGACCTCCTCGGCGGAGAGTGCCTCCGCGACTCGGGCATCGAAGCCTTCGTAGCGGCCGCAGACCAGGACGATGCGGGGGTTCCGTGCCAACTCCTCGACGAGCGGCTGATCCAGTCGGCGACCCGAGGGCGTGAGGATGAAGACGCGTCCAGGCAACGGTCCGTCGGCCTGGACCGACTCGACGCACGACACGACGGGCCCCGGCATGAGCAGCATCCCGGGGCCGCCCCCGAAGGGACGGTCGTCGACCTGCCGGTGCACGCCCTCGGCGAAGTCGCGAAGGTTCGTCAGGCGGACATCGACGAGGCCCTTGTCGCGCGCGTCACCCAGGAGGCTGCCGGCGAGGAAG
>CAIXGY010000270.1 GCA_903919035.1 uncultured Planctomycetaceae bacterium
CGGTCGCCGCGCACGTCCTCGATGACCCGGGCTCGGTGGGTCTTGGCGGCATTGATCCGCCGGGCCACCTCGCCGCCGACCGGCTGGCCGTCGACCAAGAGCCCGTCGAGGGCCCGGTCGATGTCCGCCGCGAGCGCCGTCGCCTCGTCGTCGCGACCGGCCGCCCGGGCCTCCTCGAGGGCGTCGATGAGGCGGAGCAGCCCGCCGCTCGCCTCGCCCGCCGTCTCGCCGAGGATCTTCGCCCGTTCCTGATCGGCGGCCACGATCCGCCGCGACCGGTCGGTCTCGGCGGTGGTGACCGCCTCGAAGCTGTCGACCACGCTCGCGGGCGCCGAGACCTCGTCGAGCGCGACCGCGTCGATCGCGATGCCCGTGGCCAGACGGTCGAGTTGTTCCTGGGCGAGCGAGACGGCGGCGCCGCGGTCGACGGTGCCCTTGAGAAAATCGTCGGCCGGCAGCCGCGCGACGGTGTGGACGATGGCCTGCTGGGCGGCGCAGCTCACGAGGTCGCGGGCCAGCGCGGGGTCGCCGACGTTCGTCAGGTAGGGAACCGGATCCTGCACGTGGTAGGTGACCGACCAGCGGGCGTGGACGACGTGCATGTCGCCGGTGAGCAGCGAGCCGTCGGCCAGCGGATCGAGGGGACCGCTGCGCGAACGGCGGATTTCGGCCTGGGTGCGGCCCCGCTCGGCCTGTCCGATCCGATACCAGAACTCGCGATCGAGGACGAGCGACTGGGGCCGCGTGTCGATCGTGATCACCTGCTCGATCGGGTAGGGCGCGGCGAGGTAGGTGCCCCGCTCGAGCACGCGGTTGTCGGCGTCGCCCGAGTAGCGGCCGAAGCGGAGGCGGAGCGCGACCTCGTTGGAGCCGACGCTGAACAGGCCGCTGAACGCGTAGGCCGCCGCCAAGAGCAGCATGACCAGCTTGAGGATCCCGAAGCTGAGCCGCAGCGCTTCGGCCAGCGCGCGATCGGCCGGGTCGAGCGGCGGCACGGGGGCCACCGGCTCGTCAGGCGTCGCCGCCAGGTCGGTGGTGCCCGGATCGGTCATGGCGCGGCTCCGGCCGGGGCCGCAGGAACCCGCTCGAACCAGTCGAGGATGCCGAGGCTTTCCGCCGAGAGGACGAACGTCGTGTTGTGGCCCAGCATCTTCTCGAGGGCCTCGAGCCTTCGCAGGAAGATCGCGAACTCCTCGTTCTGGGCGAAGCCCTCGTATTCCCGCGAGGCCTCGCGATCCCCCTGCGAACGGATCGCCTGGGCTCGGCGGTCGGCGAAGGCGAGGATCCGGTCGCGGGCTCCCTCCGCCTCGCTGCGGATCGCCGAGGCCTGGGCCTGCCCCTCCTGGAGGGCGTTCTCGGCGAGCCGCTCCCGCGAGGCGATCATCGTCTCGAACACCTTCGCGGTGGTCGACTCGGGCAGGATGATGCGGTAGATCCCCACGGTACCCACCTCCAGGCCATAGCCCGCCTCGGTGAGCGACGTGGCCAGGGCCTGCCGTGCCTCCTCCTCGATCGTGTCGAGCGCCAGCCGCGTGCGATCCTCGTTGACGAGTTGATCGAGCCGGTAGCCGCTGATGATGCCGCGGACCTCGCGGAGGCGGCCGGCGAGCTGGCGGCGGGCCTCGGCGGGATCCTTGAGCGTGACGTAGAAGGCCAGCGGATCGGCGATCCGCCACGTGAGGTAGGTCCGCACGATGACGCTCTTGCCGTCGGCCGTCTGGAGTTCCTCGAGCTTGTCCTCGAGGAGTTGCAGCCGCTTCGAGTAGTGGGTGACCTGGTGGATCGGCCAGGGGAGCTTCCACTTCAGGCCGGGCGTGTCCTGGACACTGTCGGCGTCGGCGCGGTCGAAGACCGTGCGGATCGCGACCTGGTCGTAGCGGACCTGATAGAGAAACATCTGGGCGGCCAGGGCCGCCACCAGCAGGCCGCCGACGAGCAGGGCGAAGATGCGTTTCATGGGACACTCGGAGGGGTGACGGCGGGCCCCGGGCTCATTCGCCCAGCAGGGTTTCGATGGCGGAAACGGGATCGGCGAAGTCCATGCGGAGCACGGGCACCTCGCCCGGGTCTCCGGCGATGATGAACTTGCGGCGGTCGGCGAGCGCCTCGGCCAGCACGGCGAACAGCCGCTCGGCGCGGAAGTAGCGGGCGGCGCGGCGGTGGGCCTCGAGGTCGCCGGCAAACCGTTCGCGGGCCGCCTGCTCGGCAGCGATGCGGTTCCAGCGGGCGCCACGGGCGGCGTGGATCAGTTCCGCGGCCTCGCCCCGGGCGGCGTTGAGCAGGGTGTCGATTTCGGCCTGTTGTGCGGTGGCGCGAGCAGCCACCTCGCTCTGTGCGGTGTCATCGGTCACCTGGGTCCGCAGGGCGTCGAGCGCGAGGATCGCCGCGTCGAGCCGGCGGCCCTGCTCGACGGAGCCCGCCACCCGCGCGAGCGTGGCCACGGCATCGCGGCGGGCCTTCTCGACGAGGGTCTCCTGCTCCTGCCGGGCGGCGATCTGCCGGTGGAACGCCCGGGCGACGCTCCCGCCCGGGGGCTTGAGCGACGTGATCGAGGCGTCGACAACGAGGAGGCCGAGGCCGGTGGCGTCGGCCCGTGCCTGGATCGCCTCGGCCAGTCGCGGCCCGCCCGTGGTCCGGCCCCGCGACATGAGAAACGGCAGGTCGTGGCTGGCGAAATACCGGCTCGCCTCCTGCTGGGCGACGACCCGCAGGGTCGCCTCGGGCGCGGCGGCCGTCTTCAGGAAATCGACCAAGTCGCGGACGCGGTATTCCACGACGAGTTCGGCCTGCACGACCGCGAGGCCTCCTCCGCCGGTGGAGGCGGCCAGCGCCGTCGGGTAGTACTCCTTGCCGATCTGCTCGAGCCGATCGTCGCCGGTCCGCCAGAGGAGCGCGCCGCCGTCCACTTCGCGGTCGCCCACGTTGCTCGAGACGACGAGCTGGAGCACCCGCGTGGTGGGATGGGTTTCGGCGATTTCGACCGGCCAGGGCAGCTTGAAGCGGATGCCCGGGCCGAGCGGCGGGCCGCGGAGGCCTCCCCAGCGGAGCACCACGCCCTCCTCGTCGGGACCCACCACCACCAGGCAGCTCAAGCCCACGAGCACCGCCGCGCCGAGGAGCGTCAGCGGCGCGAGCGCCCGGCCGAGAAGCCGGAAGATCCAGCTGCCGGAGACCTCGACGCCAAACTGGTAGCGGATGAGGTCGCCCACGACCTCGCCGAGCGACTCGGGGGCCGTCAACAGGCCGAGGAGCCGGCTGTCGAACGCCGGCCGCGGGATCTCGCCGGGCGTCCGCGGACGATAGGCCTCGAGCAACGAGACGAGCAGGATCTCGCCCCCCACCACGAGCATCACCGTCGGCACCACCACCGCGAGCAGCCGGAGAAAGCGGACGTCTTCCGCCACGGCCACCGCCGCCGCCGCGGCCAGCACGAGCGCCGCGACGAGGAAGCAGCTCATGAGGTAGCTCGCCCCGCCGCGGAGCAGCCGCCAGGCGGCGACACGGGCACAGCCGCTGATCCAGCGTCCGGCGATGAAGGCCACGAAGGCGATCGATCCGGCGGCGAAGAGCAGGCCGACGGCCGCGGGCCCGGTCGCGGGCATGGTGGCCGACTCGGCGCCGGCGGCGATCGCCCGGCGAAGGAGCCAGCCGCCCATGCCGACGAGATAGCCGCCCACCAGAAAACTCACCGCCGGCAACCCGTAGGCCACCACCGATCGCAGCCGCTGCCGCGCCCGCTGCCACTCGTCGGAGAGCCCCTCGAACAGCCGCCCGGAGTCGCCGCGGCTGAGTTTCTCGACGGCCAACCGCTCCCGCGATTCGACCTCCCGTTGTCCGTAGACGAGGGCGAGGATGATCCAGATGGGGATGCCGCCGAGCATGTGCCACGCGGCAGCCGCGAGCGCCGCACTGCCGGTCCAGGCGGTCACGGCCGCCATGGCGCAGGCCAGCAGGCACTGGACGGCGAGCCCCCCGAGCGCGACGGCCTTGCCGCGGCGGAAGATCTCCTGGTCGGTCTGGGCAGGGTTGTTCATGGTGCTCGCAACCCTCGATTTTACCTTCGCGGTGCGCGGGCCGTGCGCCTGCGGGGCAGTTCCGCCACTGGTGCGGCGGCTGCTCGGTGGGCCGGTCGTGCGGCCTGTGCCGACGGCGCGGCCTCGGCCGCTCATGGGCCCGGGAGTCTGCTAGTGTTACGGCGATGTTCACGATCGCCTGGAACGCCTGTCTCGAGTCGATCCGTCGGCCGGTGTTCGGCGTCCTGCTCCTGGCCGGGATGCTCGCCCTGGTGCTCAACGTCGGTCTCGCCGCCTTCACGCTCGACGACGACAACAAGATTCTCGTCGATCTGGGCCTGAGCACCCTGTTTCTCTGCGGCCTGCTGCTGGCCGCCTGCACGGCGACCACGGTGCTCACGCGCGAGATCGAGAATCGCACCGTGCTGACGGTGGTCAGCAAACCCGTGCCGCGGCCGGCCGTCGTGGTCGGCAAGTATCTCGGGGTCGCTGCCGCCCTGACCGCCGGATTCTGGACGCTGACCGTCGCCTTCCTGCTCACGCTGCGGCATCGCGTGCCCGTGGGCGACGAACAGACCGTCGCCGTCGACGCGCCGGTGCTCGTGTTCGGCCTTCTGGCCCTGGCCCTGGCCGTGACCCTGGCTGCCGCGGCCAACTATCTCGGGGGGCGGCCGTTCACCAGCACCTTCGTGGCCGCCCTGGTCGCGACTGCCACGGCTGCGCTCGTCGGGGTGTGGTGCCTCGATCGGGGCTGGCGGCTGCAGAACCCGCTCGGGGAGTGGGATGCCCAGGTGATGATCGCCGTGGCGCTCGTGTTCGAGGCGGTGCTGCTCCTGGCCGCGGTGGCGATCGCCGCCTCCACGCGGCTCGGCGGCGTGATGACGCTCCTCGTGTGCGCCGGCGTGTTTCTCGCGGGTCTCGTGAGCGAGTATTTCCTGGGTAGCCTGCTGGCCGGGGAGACGGCGGGCGCCGCGTGGGTGCGCTGGCTCGTCTGGCCCGTCTACGCCGCGCTCCCCAACATGCAGTTCTTCTGGGCCGCCGATGCCCTCACGCAGGGGCAGCCGCTGACGCTGGGCGACCTCGCCGGGGTCAGCCTGTATGCGGCGGCGATGATCGCCGCGTTCATTAGCCTGGCAGTGGCGCTGTTTCAGTGTCGCGACGTGGGCTGACGGCGGCCGCCTCGGCCCGCTCGACGTCCTCGCCGCACCGCACCAGGCGGGCCGAGTTGAACACGACCAGGAGGCCGCTGGCCACGTGTAGAAACGCGGCCGCGACGGGGGACAGGTAGCCCGCCGCGGCGAGGGCCAGAAACACGGCGATGAAGGCGGCGCCGACGACCAGGTTTTGCCGGATCACGCGAATCGTCCGCCGGGACAGTTCGACCAGGAAGGGCACGCGGTCGAGGTTGCTGTTGAGCAGCGCGATGCTGGCGGAATGGATGGCCACGTCACTGCCTGCGGCTCCCATGGCGATCGACACGTCGCCGGCGGCCAGGGCGGGGGCGTCGTTCACGCCGTCGCCGATCACCGCCACCTTGTAGCCCCGGGCCTTGAGGCCGTCGACCATCTCCAGCTTCTCGTGCGGCAGCACCTCGGCCTTGAACTCCTCGAAGTGCATCTGCGCCGCCACCCGGCGGGCCACGCTCTCGCGGTCGCCGGTGAGGATGACCAGCCGCTGGATGCCGAGCCCGCGGAGTCGATCGACCGCCCGGGCGGCACCGGGCCGGGCGTTGTCCTCGAGGCCGATCCAGCCGACGAGCCGCCCGTCGCGGACGACGTACAGCACGCTCAAGCCGTCGGCCTCGGGGCTCGCCTGGATGGTCGCGATCGCCGTCCGGTCGGCATCCGCGACGTCGAATCCCGGCTCGGCCAGCCACGAGGCCCGGCCCACGCGGATCCGCGCCCCGTCGACCGTGGCCTCGAGGCCGCGGCCGGCGACCTCCTCGAACTCGGTCGGCCGCGGCAGCGCGACGCGGGCCCGCCGGGCCATGTCGGTGACGGCCCGCGCGACCGGATGCCGGCTGTCCTGGGTGACCGATGCCGCCAGCGCGAGGAGTCCCGCCGCCTCGACGCCGGCTTCGGGGGCGAGTTTCGTGACGGCGAGCACGCCGGTGGTGAGCGTGCCGGTCTTGTCGAACACGATCGCGGTCAGGTTCCGTGCGGCCTCGAGCGTGGCCACGCTCTTCACGAGCACGCCGAGCCGTGCGGCCGCCGACAGGCCGGCCACCATGGCCGTCGGCGTGGCGAGCACGAGGGCCACCGGGCAGGCCACGACGAGCATGGCGATGGCCCGGCTGAAGGCGGTGTCGGGATCGCTGCGGAGCGCGAAGAACAGGACGACGCCCACGAGCATGAGCACGGTCGGCGTATACCAGGCGGCGTACTGGTCGATGAGCCGCACGATCGGCGGTCGGGTCCGCTCCGCCTCCCGGATCAGTTCGCTCACCCGCCCCAGGAGCGTGTCGACGCCGGCCTTGGTCACGGACACGTCGATGACGCCGGTGAGATTGATCGTTCCGCCGAACACCTCCTCGCCCACGGCCTTGTCGGCCGGCAACGATTCACCGGTGATGCTCGACTCCTCGACGGTGCTCGATCCCGTGCGGATCAGGCCGTCCGCCGGAATCGTTTCGCCGGGCCGCACCCGCACCAGGTCGCCGGGGCGGAGCGCCTGGGCCTCGACCTCATGCTCCTGGAGACCGTCGCCAGCGGCCGGCTCGAGGCGATGGGCCTTCGTGGGTGAGAGGCGGACGAGCGAGCGGATGCTCGCCTCCGCTCCGATCGCGGTGCGCCGCTCGAGCAACCCGGAGAGCGCCATGAACAGCGCGACGGCCGCGCTTTCCTGATAGCGGCCCATCGCCGCGGCTCCCAGCACCGCCAAGGCGACCAGCGCGTTCATGCCGGCGCTCCCGCCGACGAGATCCTTGACCGCGAGCCAGACGAGCGGCGCGCCCAGGATCACGGTGGCCACCGCCGCGGGGAGGGCGGGGTAGACCGGCTGCCGCCAGAGAACGCCGGCGAGGAGCGAGCTCATCAGGAGCGTGGCCCCGGTGAGGATGCCGAGGAACTGTCCCCGCAGCCGGTGGTCCGCCTCGCGCCCAGCCGCCTCGGCCGTCGCGGCGAGATCGATGGTGGCGCGGGAGACTGCGGAATCCATGCCTGCGACTATAGTTCGCGGTTCGCCCGATCAGGCCGGCGCAAAAAAGAATGGCCGCCCCGAAGGGCGGCCATTCACGTTGGTCGGGGCCGGACAATCGGCCCGATCGGTGCAACCCGATCGCGACGATCCGATCACTGCTGGTTGCGAAGCCGCTTGATCCAGATCGTGTCGCTGGCCTCCTGATACATGTCGCCGTCGAGGGCGTAGGTGCTGCCGGCACCCGGCTTGTCGCCGATGTAGCCGTCGCCCTTCGTCGTGTCTCCCTCGGAGACGGTGTCGGACACCTTCTCCACGTGGAGATCGGCGAACAGCACAGGGGCGAAGCCGCCTGCGCCGTCGGCCGTCTTCGGCTGATGGAGCGGGTAGATGCCCGACAGGTCGTGCACGTACTCGCCGGCCGAGCCGCCGAGGGCCGTGTCGGTGAAGGGCACCAC